>SKWF01000131.1 GCA_007129085.1 Balneolaceae bacterium
AAATCTCCACGATAGGTTTCCCCACCTGAAGTGACCGTTACATTCTCAGGGTCAACCGATTCCACTTCACCAAAAACAACCTCAATACCTCCAAGTTGAATCTTAGTGAGGTCATCCTGAATCTGCTCCGATTCTCTTTCACCTACCATCATTCGGGTAAGGGAAGGGGCAAAAAGACTCTTCTTCTCCTTTTCGAATACCAAAATTTTTGCAAGATCTATTCCATCTTCATTGCCAATTTTTTTGCTGAGTTCACGGGCTGTCCTGATTCCTCCAATGCCGCCTCCCAGTACTAATATTTGCTTATCCATTTTCTTTCTCCACTAAAATTGATTGTTGATCCGGGCCCCCATCTGCTCACCCAATTTCACGTCTAACGGTTAAGTGTTGTGTGCAGATCTTCGCCCTTTGTTTGTTTCCTTCACCTACATGATAAGCAGCAAACCCCTTTCATTCAATAGATCTATTGAATGTTTGTTAGATAATTTATACAGTCTTTATCTATATGATTTTATTGAGCTTAATGAATTTTTGAACAGGCTATAATCAACACGTTTTGTAACAATTGTTACAAAACAGCAAATCGTATTTGAGAGTAAAAGAGCTTCTAATCCGGCAAAACGTTCAACAACACCACATTTCTCTTGATCTAACTTATGCTACCTTTTGAAAAACACCACCAAACTACTACACCATTTATGTGCAACCGTAGTATAAATATATCGTACTGATCACAGACACCCCGCAGGGGTACAATACTTATTGAAATCACTCTGTGATTTATATCTGCCTTTGGAATCTTTCTACTCGTTTTAAATGTTACGTTGAAAATTTTTACGTACCATTCGTGAAGTTCAATTGTTGAAATACTCAAAAACTTAACTGCACCGTTGACGAAACATTTACTACTATTCATCTTTATTTCGGCTCTAACTTTATCCACCGCTCTCGCACAAAACACGGGCTCCATCAACGGTTATATTACAGATTCCCGAAGCGGTGAGACATTGATATCCGCAAATGTGGCTATCTTGGAACTGAATCGGGGAACCTCCACCAACACAAGTGGATACTACTCCATCACCAATCTCCCGACCGGTACATACACTATTGTGGCATCATATATCGGATACCGGCAATTTGAGCAGGAGGTGGAACTTGAAGCGGGAGAAACCGTCAGGCTAAACATCGATATGATACCCGATGGCCTGGAGCTGGAAACTGTAGTAGTGGAATCTGAGGCGGAACGAGAGGAGCAGCGCAATATAGGTCGGGCTCAAATTTCTACGGAGTTAATAAAGGATCTCCCCTCTGTGGTAGAACCGGATGTCTTTCGATCAATCCAGCTGTTGCCGGGCGTAGCGGCGGCTTCTGACTTTTCAAGCGGACTATATATCAGAGGTGGCGGGCCGGATCAAACCTTAATCCTGCTCGATGAAACCACCGTCTACAATCCATCCCACTTTTTTGGCTTTTTCTCCACCTTTAACCCAGATGCCGTAAAAGATGTGCGCCTCTATAAAGGTGGATATCCGGCAGAATATGGTGGCCGGCTCGGATCGGTTTTAACCGTGTTCAATAAAGATGGAAATCGAAACGAATTCCAAGGGTCTGTCAGCTTGGGACTGCTGGCATCAAGAGCATCCATTGAAGGTCCCTACAGCCGGGGCTCCTACTTTTTAGCCGTGCGAAGATCTACACTTGAACCGCTTCTGGCCGGTCTTCGTCGCACTACCGACAACATCCCAGACAAATTCTATTTTTACGATATCAACGGTAAAATCAATTTCGACGCCACCGGGAACGACCGACTCTCACTCGCATTTTATTCCGGAAACGATAATGTTGAGGTTCCCATCCAGGATGACGCCTCCATCGGGCTTAACTATGGAAATCAAACCGTAAGCGGAAAATGGCGGCGAATATTTTCAGATCGCGTATTTGGATCATTTACCGCCACCGGTTCCCGCTATTTCAGCGAACCGGAATTTGAGATAGCCGGAACTCCGTTTGAGCAAAACAACGAAATTTATGACTTCTCCCTAAAAGGAGATTTTGAGTATCTGCCAAACGACAAGCACACCATCTCAACAGGTTTTTGGACCGGTAATTTAATGCTGCGCTATAGCGATAGCTTCGACGGCAGAGAAACATTTAACAGCAGAATTGAAACGCAGTATCTCTCCCTCTATGCACAAGATCGCTGGAGGCCTACCGACCAATGGATTTTTGAAGGCGGTCTTCGAATGAACGCCTTTTCCGAGGGCAGTTATCTTCGGCTTGATCCCCGACTCTCCGTAGAATACCGCCCAACATCACGATTTCGGCTTCAGGGTGCATACGGTCGCTACCACCAGTTTTTAACGCTCATCACCAACGAGGCTTTCTCCGGGTTTGATATTTGGCTCACAACCGATGAGGGTGTCCCCCCGGCCTATGGCGACCAATTTGTATTGGGTGCAAAAACTATCCCATTCGATGGCTACGGTTTCGACGCCGAGATTTATTACCGAACCATGCGAGATCTTTTTGAGCTCGATCCCTTTGTAAGTGACGCCTCCGGCCTCGATTACCAAGAGCTTTTTCGGTTCGGTGAAGGATACGCCTACGGCTTTGAGCTGTTTCTTGAAAAACAGACCGGAAGACTCGGTGGTTTCATCGGGTACACCTTCGGAATTACACGACGTCAATTCCCCGGCTTTAATGTAGATCTCTCTAACCCCGAAGCAGGCGGACGTTATTACCCTCCAAAGTACGATCGCACACACGATTTAAACCTCGTACTCAACTACAAAATTAACGATAGGTGGAGCGCTAATTCCGTATTCAGTTTTGCCACCGGCCAGGCCTATACCGAACCACAAGGGCGAACCCAATTCGCCAATGTACCGTGGGGAGTTAACACTCGAAACACCTTTACCGTGGGTAACATTAATAATTCAAGGCTTCCCTCCTATCATCGGCTTGATTTCGCCTTCGCAAGAGAGGGTACATTTTTTAATTGGGGAGAAGCCGAATGGCAATTCCAGCTGATCAACGCCTACTCACGTCGCAATATCTGGTTCTACAACTACGATTTTGACGAAAACCCGGTACAGCGAGATGAAGTTGCACTCTTACCCATCCTGCCATCCATATCATACACTGTAAACTTTTAAGCCATGAAATACCCCGTTTTTATACTATTTATTTTCGGTTTGATTGTCGCCGGATGTGATCCAAACAGCCAAGATGAATATGAAGAGTATGTTGTTCTGGAGTCGTACATTGTTGCCGACCGTTCTCTGCCGGTTGTAAGACTAAGCAGAACCCTGCCTATTGATGAGGAGTACTCATTCCAAAATGCTGCATTAAGTGGAGCCAATGTACTGGTAACCCTGCTTGATGAGAATGGAGATGACGCAGTTAGCTTTAATTACATGCAGCGATCTCAAAGCTTCAACGGAATCTACGTACCGACCAATCAAGACCACCGGGTAATTCCACGGCGCACCTACAGAATAGATATAGATTTCAACAATCGGGATGATGAGTTGACCGCTCACACTACTGTCCCCGATCAAATATCAATTATAAACGAAATTCCTGAAAGAATAGAGTATCGCGGTGATCAACAGCTGGAAATCGTGCTCTCTCCCACCGAAAGAACCGAAGCTCAAAATCGGTACGTATTTAATGCCATTAAGGAGAATCCGCGCGAAGATTTACTAACGCCATTTTATCTCGCATCTGTTGCTGATGGAGATTCTGACCCCGAAGATTTTGCCAACAACTCATCCGGGTTAATTAATGAAGGGAATTTTGACATCGACGATGAGGGAACGACCACCCTGCTATTTCCGTGGATCGGTGTCGCTTTTTTTGAGGAAAACTTGATCGTAATAAATTCTGTGGACAGCGAAATGGGTGAATTCCTGCGCTCACAAAATGTGCAGCTTGGTGGCTCAACCCTGCCGCCGGGTGAAATTCCAAATGTCCGCTATAACGTTGAGGGCGGCATCGGCATATTTGGCAGCATCGCTTCCGACACCGTATCCACCTTTTTTAGCCGACCCGGGATTGAACAGGAGTAAAAATCGCTCTGATGATTTCATCACTTAACATTTTCTCCTAACCGTTTTTTTCGAGATATTTAATTGATATGATCGATTACCCGGCAACGAGTTTTTTTTGAGAAATTTGTCCCATCGATCATCAAAAAAACTGACGGCATAATAAACTGTTAATTCCCAATTATGATAATACCGATAGCAAGTGATCACGCAGGATATGAAGCCAAAGAACTGGCGAAAGAAATTTTAGAGTTACTCGACCATATGCCGCTCGATTTTGGCACCCACTCCCCCGATTCCGTTGATTATCCGGACTATGCGGTACAGGTTGCTCAAAAGGTAAACACCGGAGAGCACGAATTGGGAATTCTTATCTGTGGTAGTGGACAGGGAATGTGTATGACCGCCAATAAGTTTCCAAATGTACGCGGCGCGCTTGTCTACTCCACTGAATCTGCAAAACTTACACGTCAGCATAATAATGCTAATATACTCTGCCTGCCGGGGCGTGAACTCTCAAAAGATCAGCTTCACGAAATTATTAAAGAATGGCTCTCCACCAAATTTGAAGGTGGCAGACACGAACGGCGCGTTAACAAAATTCACTCTCTAACCGACAAATAGATTTTAAGACATGGATGTTTTAAAAAAACAAGATCCTGAGCTGTATTCATATATCGAAAAAGAGACAACTCGCCAAAATGAAAATTTTGAGCTGATAGCGTCCGAGAATTTTGCTTCGCGCGCAACCATCGAAGCGATGGGTACTGTTCTCACGAACAAATATGCCGAAGGATATCCCGGAAAGCGGTATTACGGCGGATGTGAATTTGTTGATGAAGTTGAAAATCTTGCCCGCGAGCGAGCCAAAAAACTTTTCGGTGCCGATTGGGTAAACGTTCAGCCACACTCCGGAGCCTCTGCAAATGCTGCAGTTTATCTCGCTTTTATGGAGCCCGGCGATACTCTTTTAGGACTTGATCTTGCCCACGGCGGACACCTTACCCACGGCTCTCCCGTTAACTTTTCAGGAATTACCTACAAGGCAGAATTTTACGGTGTTGAAAAAGAGACCGGTCGCATAAACCTTGACAAGGTTCGGGAAAAAGCCAAAGAAGTTCAGCCCAAAATGATCTCCATCGGAGCCAGTGCATACTCCCGTGATTTCGACTATAAAGCTTTTCGCGAAATCGCCGACGAAGTGGGAGCATTCTTGTGGATGGACATGGCCCATACAGCAGGGCTTATTGCCACCGGCGAGTTAAACAATCCCCTGCCCTATTGTGATGTTGTAACTACCACAACCCACAAAACTCTACGCGGCCCTCGCGGCGGTATGATTTTAGTTGGGAATGATGGTGAGAATAAATTAGGAGTAACAGCACGTAAATCGGGTCGGGTGAAAAACTGGAGTGAAGTTCTCGATTCCGCAGTATTTCCCGGCAGCCAGGGCGGCCCGCTAATGCATGTAATTGCCGCAAAAGCTGTAGCTTTCGGTGAAGCGCTCACACCCGAATTCAAAACGTATCAAAAACAGACCATAAAGAATGCAGCTGTGATGGCGGATGAATTTATATCTAAAGATTACGACTTGGTAAGTGGTGGTACCGACAACCATCTTATTCTTGTTGATTTGCGAAGTAAAGGGCTGACCGGAAAGGTTGCCGAGGAAGCTCTCGACAAAGCAGGCATAACCGTGAATAAGAATATGGTTCCTTTCGATACAGAAAGTCCGTTTGTAACTTCCGGTATTCGAATTGGAGCACCGGCTCTCACCACAAGAGGATTTAAGGAAGAACAATTTAAAGAAGTAGTAGAACTTATTGATACCGTTTTGCAATCTCCTGAAAATGAGTCTGTGTTGAGCGATGTAAAGAAAAAGGTAAAAGATCTATGCATGGAATTTCCACTGTATGATTTTGTATCCGCATAAAATAGATCCACAAGAAATATCCATCTGTACCTTGTAAACCTACTGCATGAGCTCTACCGATAAGCCTGAAAACAAAGACCGCAAGATAATGGGGGCCAATCCCCCAAAGGCAAAGCCTCCCGAAAACGATCCTACGGCTGCAATGTCTTTCCTTGACCACCTGGAAGAGTTACGGTGGAGAATTATTAAAGGGATGATCGGGATGGCGGTAGGAATGGTGATCGCTTTTATTTTTGCCGACTTTTTTATCCAGCAATTTATTCTCGGGCCGGCACGAGCTGATTTTTTCATGTACCAAATTATGCCGATTAATGCGGTAGACCTCTCGCTTATCTCCCGTCGCTTGCCCGGCCAGTTTTTCACCTATTGGGGAACACTGATAATCATCGGTGGAATCATCGGGTCGCCCATTCTTTTCTACCAGCTTTGGGCGTTTATAGAACCCGCCCTGGGCTCCGGCGAAAAGATAAAAACCGTGCTCAATGCGATGTTCATCAACTTCTTTTTTCTGCTTGGAATCGCATTCGGTTACTTTATTCTCGTGCCCTTTGCCGTTCAGTTCTTCACGCAGTTCATCATCGATTCGGTTATAAGTAACGAGTTCGATATCAACGAATATTTTACCTCCGTGGCACTATGGACCCTCTCATGCGGAATACTTTTTCAAATTCCCGTAGTGAGCTATTTCCTATCTAAAGTCGGGTTGATTACACCCGAAGGAATGCGCACATACAGACGCCACGCTATTGTTGGAGCTCTGCTTGTTTCTGCCGTTCTTACTCCACCCGATCCGGTATCACAGCTGATGATTGCTCTGCCGCTGGTGCTATTGTACCAGTTTTCTATTCTACTGAGTAGATTTGCTCACTATCGACGCAAGAAAGAGCTTGATGCTGCGTTAGGTGAGGGAGTTGCATCATAATCCATGAATAGAACAAAATCACTCTTTATCGCGACGGGTAAAATCACGACCTTACAAAATTGAAATTTTCTAATTTCCATAAAGAATCCTAAAGATTACATGCGCACAATCGCAAAATACGCCATTATTTTTCCGGTACTTTTTTCACTGATATTTATCGCCTGTGATGATGATCTCCCCGGCCTGCAAGAACCAACTTTTGAAAATGTCCCCGAACCGTTTGATATAACCGGTATTGAAGGGGAAGAGGTAACCGGTGGCGCGGTTAAATACATCGTAGAAGAAGGTTATGGTGAAGACAGAGTTGTTACACGTGATGATGTAGAAGTTTTCATGACGCTCAGAAATCTCGATGGAGATATTATCTACAGTAGTTTTCAAAATAACAGCGATTCACCCACTGCATTTCCCGTCTCCGATATTCAGGTTATCACAAACCGCCAACAGGATAGTTTTAATGTTACCCGTGCATTTACCGAAGGGTTGAAACGCGGAATAATTGGAATGAAGCGTGGTGAACGTAGAGTTATAATTGTCCCCCCCGAACAGGGATTTGGCATGATTCCGGACGGACTTTTCAATTCTCCTTTCCGTGATGATACCCTCCGGTACGATATCACCCTTAACCACATTTTTTAATAGACAACTTTTGCCGGTTGCAGAGTTCTTTCTGCAATCCGGTTTTTTTATTCACTTAAATTTTCCGCTGCTTCAACGGGACTCCAAAAGTGTTTATCGATATCTACGGTATACTCCTTTTTAAAGCTAACTCCCTCCTGCTCTAACTTCTCTCTCATCGAATCGCCCGGGAAATGGCCCCGCCCTGTTAGTTGACCCATCGCATTTACGACCCTGTGAGCCGGATATTTTTCACCACCGGGATGTGTAATTAAATTGTTTAGCGCATAGCCAACCGTTCGTGCTCCCGACCTCACACCAATTGCCCCTGAAATAGCACCATAGGTGGTTACTTTTCCATACGGTATCTGTTCAACAATTTTGTACACCTTTTGATAAAAATCTGATTTTGCCATAACTATTTAGGGACTTTTTTTTGATGGTGATCGAAATACGGACAAAGACTCAAATCTTAGAACTACGTTCATCAAACTGAACAGATATTTTTTAAGAACGTTTGATGAATAGGGTATAGAACGGAAAATTACCTTTTAAGCAGCTCTTCCATTTTTTCTATTTCACCGGGGGTTACCTGCCCGTTCTTTTTTGTAAGATGAATCGTTTGCCGGCCGAGAATTTTATAAAGCGCCATTTTATCCGGCTTCTTTTCTAAAAGCTCCAGGTGTGATTGCAGAGTTTCACTATCACCCCGCGAAACAGGGCCGGAGAGCGACGCCGCTGTCCCCTTTTCAAGAACGTTCTGCACAGTTTGGTTAATCAACGGATGCAGAATATCTAATCCGCCTTCAACCTTCTCTCCTTCCAACAGCTCCTCGGCTTCTCGGAGAAGCGTTACCAGGTAGTTCGATGCCAACACGGCGGCAAGATGCACAACCTGTTTCTGCTTTATTGTCAGCGGTACCGCTTTAGAATTCATCATCCCGATGACGCCCGAGAGACGGTCGGTTAGCTCTGAATCTCCCTCAACACTAATATAAATAGATGATAATCGCTCTCTGCCGTCCGATCTTCGGAATGTCTGAATGGGATGCATAGATGCAGTTAGCGCCCCTTTTTCTGCCAATGGCCGGCACTCAGCTGATGTTTTGGAGCCGGAGCAGTGAACTACAGAACGACCGCTCCAATCTATATCGAGGAGTGATAATGTTTCAGACACTTTTTTGATCTGATCATCCGGAACGGTAATGAAAATCCACTCGCCCAGTTCATCCTTATTGAGGTGCTGTAGCTGGTCGGGTGAACGTGCGAGCGTTTCACCATTTTTGAAAATCTTTCCCTCTCTGCTGTTCCAGATCGACAAAATGGGGAACTGTTCATGACGAAAAAAATCCAACAGAGATGAACCCAATGCACCCGTACCGATAATCGATATGGAGGGTTTGGTTTTCATTACCCGATAATGGGTTGAACCTGAACTTCTCCAAAAACTGAATAGGACGATCCACCGATCTCTTTTCGATGGAGTTTTAATCCCCATTTTCGGGCAACCAACAGTCCCGCAAAGAAAGAGCCTGCACCCTCAATTTTTACCTCGCCGGAATTTAACCTGTTCATCAAACCGGAGAGATTATTTTTTTCGTAGAGTTCGAAAATATCATCTAAATTATCTGTACCGGCAGCATCAAAATCACAGCAAAAAATAATCAATGCGTTACGGGAGGCTAATATTTCCTCGAGTGAATAAGCAAGCTCTTTAACTATAAATGGACTTTCATCTGTAATTTGGAGGCTCAACACTGAAAAATCCTCCAATACCGTTTGCAGTATGGGAAGGTGCGAATAAAAACTTAACTCATCACTATACGCTTCATCATCAATAAAAAAGTCATCATCCTCATCGCACAATTCGTTCCGGAGTTTATCATTTGCGGGAACTTCCCCAAGATGTGTGCTAAATACTTTTTTTGACGGCATTGGGAGTTTCTTTTCATGGCTCCCCGGCTGAGATTCTACAATTACAACCGTATCAAAATCATCCTTCGAAAAATGACTATATGATGCACAAACATCACTAAAATTTGCTTCTGTAATTTCTGTCGGGGCAAAAAGCAGACGGATAACTCCCATCTCATCACTATGTTTGGCCTTGGCGGCAGAAATTTCTTTTTTTATCTCATTTCGAGTTATCGTGGAAATAAACATATAATTAGGGGCTGGTAGACGATTTATAATAGCAGATGGAAATCCACTGATTGCTTTCCTGAAAGCTACAAATTTTTGCTTCTTTTCCATCATTAAATTCCACGGAATATTCATCTTCCGATTCCTTTTTCAAGCAGACACTATTCATCGGTACTCGCAATCCGGTGCCAATTGCTTTCAGGGCGGCCTCCTTCAGTGTCCAGATACGTAACGTGCTGTCACCACTATAAAGTGCATCCTCTTCTCTCGGATGTTTCATTCTTGAGGTAAGCCGTGGATGAACATTTCGGTTCAAACTCTCCATATCAAGCCCCACAATATACTCCTTCGAAATGGCCCCGCTTACGGCACCCGGAGTGTGCGAAAAACTGACGGAAATTTCATTCCCGTTGTAATACACGCGGGGTTTCTCGTACTTTTTTGTGATGATTTCGGGAGCCTGAATTTCGAAGCGGCTGGCAATCAATTTTTGTAAGAGTAGTTTACCGGAAAGTGATTCACTGACTTCAACAGGTCCATCGCCAGGATTTAGGTCGCGCTCTTCGAACCCGCCAAAAATAGATTCCGGTAACTTTTTATGATGAATCGGTAGAAATAACTGATCAGTCAAAAAACAAGGGCGTCTAATTGCAATTATTCACCCCCAATATAAAATATTCACCGATCACTTGTTCAATAATACCTTACGATTCATCATTGAGCGTAGTAATTATTCAGGCCCGCTTTAAGGTGCAATCTTCCACTCATTTTTTGTATTTTAGTTAGCTTGTAAACAGAAATTATTTTTTTGACCCAATTACCTTCATGAGCAACGCTGAACCATCTTTAAGCGAACAACAAGAAATACGAAGAGAAAAACTAAATCAACTTCGAGAACTGGGCGTAACTCCCTACCCTTACGATTATGATGTAACTCACTCCTCCGCCGAAATTCTCTCCGATGAAGACTCCTTCATCACTGATACACCCGATCAACCCGGTGATGCCGTGCGGGTTTCTGTTGCCGGGCGGGTTATGACCCGAAGGATTATGGGTAAGGCCTCCTTTTTCACCCTCCAGGATTCTCAAGGCACCATTCAGGTATACATTCGCCGGGATGATGTAGCCACCGATGAACTCGGCCGCGATTACTACAATAAAGTATTCAAGAAACTGACCGACATTGGAGATTTTGTCGGTATTAAAGGGTTTGTGTTTAAAACCGGTACAGGAGAGACGACCATCCATGCTGAGTCGTTTGAATTTCTTGGCAAAACTATCCGCCCTATTCCAACCCCGAAAGAGGTGGAAAATGAAGATGGTGAAACAGTAACCTACGATGCTTTTACCGATAAAGAGCAGAGATATCGACAGCGCTATGTAGATCTTATTGTAAATACCGATGTTCGCGACACCTTTCGCAAACGCACACAAATGGTGCAGACCATGCGGAGTTTTATGAATGAGCGTGGTTACCTGGAAGTGGAAACTCCAATCCTGCAACCAATTTATGGTGGCGCTGCCGCAAAGCCGTTTGTCACGCATCACAACGCGCTGGATATCGACCTGTACCTCCGTATAGCCAACGAGCTCTATCTAAAACGGCTAATTGTTGGTGGGTTTGATGGCGTTTACGAATTCTCGAAAGATTTCAGAAATGAAGGCCTCTCCCGTTTCCACAATCCTGAGTTTACCCAGGTTGAGCTCTATGTAGCCTACAAAGATTACAACTGGATGATGGACTTTATGGAGAAGATGATTGAAAAAGTAGCCATTGATCTACACGGCTCCACCAAAGTTACGGTTGGCGAAAACGAAATTGATTTCAAAAGTCCCTGGCCGCGTATTCCAATGTACGAGGCGATTGAAAACGAAACCGGTCACGACCTTTCCGGAAAATCGACGGAAGAAATTTTCAAGATCGCCAAAGAACTCCATATTGATGTGGACGAAAGCATGGGCAAAGGTAAGCTGATTGATGAAATTTTCGGCGAAACCGTGGAGCACAAGCTCATTCAGCCCACATTCATTACCGATTATCCGATCGAAATGAGTCCGCTGGCCAAAAAGCACCGCTCTAAAGAAGGACTTGTAGAACGATTTGAAGCCGTGTGTAACGGCAAAGAGATCGCCAATGCATTTACAGAGCTCAATGATCCGATCGATCAACGTGAGCGATTTGAAGAGCAGGCACGGCTTCGCGCAGATGGCGATGATGAAGCGATGACCATTGATGAAGATTTCCTGCGAGCTATCGAGTACGGAATGCCTCCAACAGCAGGAATC
>SKWF01000261.1 GCA_007129085.1 Balneolaceae bacterium
CCGGAGTGCCAGCTGGTTCCGCAAGCGGCAATTACAATTCGTTTCGCGTTCGTCAATTCATCCATCACGTCTACAAGGCCGCCCAACTGAATGGAGTTGGTCTCTGTATTAATTCTTCCGCGCAAGCAATCGGCAATGGCTCGAGGCTGCTCAAAAATTTCCTTAAGCATAAAGTGTGGGTAGCCGGCTTTCTCAATTTCTTCAATGTCCATTGCCAACTCATGAACCTCTTTGGTAAGCTTTACATCCTCAATGGTTTTTACCTGGTAGCTGTCTTTGGTTACTACAGCCATTTCGCCATCATCCAGGTAAATTACTTTGTTTGTATACTCCACGATTGGCGTTGCATCCGAGGCGATAAACATCTCACCATCACCAATACCGAGAAGCAGTGGTGAGCCTTTTCGTGCTACATAAACCCGATCCGGTTCATCACTGTTTAAAATAGCCAGGCCATAGGTTCCATTAATTTGTTTCAGCGTCAGTTGGATAGCCTGCTCAAACGTCAGGTCATCTGATGATTCGTAGATCTCTTCCAAAAGCTGAGCTACAATTTCAGTATCTGTTTCGCTTATGAATGTTCGCCCCCGCTCAATCAGCTTTTTTTTCAGTGAGTTATAGTTTTCAATAATCCCGTTGTGAACAACCGCAATTTTCCCACTTTGGCTTTTATGGGGATGAGAGTTTACATCATTAGGTTCGCCATGAGTAGCCCATCGGGTATGACCAATTCCAATTTTCCCAACGAGTTTACTCGCAGCTAATTTTTTTTCGAGATTGGCAACTTTCCCTTTTCCTTTTTCAACACTTAATTTACCATTCAAAAGGGCAACACCGGCAGAATCGTACCCTCGGTACTCAAGCCTTTTAAGTCCTTTTACTAATATTTTTCCCGCCTCTTTTTCTCCTATATATCCTACAATTCCACACATATAATTCTTTTGATTTAGTCTATTCTTTGTTTTTGCCTAATTTACCCATCTGCGAGACCATAAAAAAACCCTAATTAAGTAGTCAATAGAGAATGCAAATTTGTTTTTTTGAAGACGATTTTCTTGAAAATTTTCACCCTTTAACTCTTACAAGGCCTGTTTATGATTTACGAATAGGGATTTTTACACTCGGAGAAAAGTGGAACAGATCGCTTGAGGTTGAGAAATCTCCGACAGGTCAAAATCGCTCTCAGCTACAGGGAGTTTTCGGTTCAATCTCTGAAAATCTGAATGGTGATTCGGCCCTATGGATCAATCCAAGATTTATGCCTGAGCCCGACTTGGTAAAAACTGTAAAATCGCTGGATCTAAACAGTGCAATTGTTTGTGATGGGGCCACAATTGCCGCCCGGGTAGATCAATCGACTCACAAATCGTGGCTGAAATCAGGAATTAGCCTAAACTCATTGTCCACAGTGGATTACCATCAAGAGTCTCTCCAAAATATTTGGCAGCTGTTCCAATGGAATGGCGAAGAGATACAGAATGATCTGGACCGTTTTTCTCCCACGAAAGTAAAAAAGGAGGACCACCCTAATGCTACGTTCATCAACCCGGATAGAATTTATGTGGAAGACGAAGCGACCATCGAAGCCGGGGCTATTTTAATTGCGGATGAAGGCCCCATCTTCATTGGAAAAGGTGCCCAGATTATGGCTAATTCGGTGATTCGGGGAGCTGCAGCTATCTGCGAAAGTTCGGTGGTTAAAATGGGGGCTAAAATTTATGAAGACACTACGCTTGGCCCTGTCTGTAAGGTGGGTGGTGAAATTTCTAACGTTATTTTTCACTCATACACCAACAAGGGGCACGATGGATATGCAGGAAATTCCATTTTTGGTCAGTGGTGTAATATTGGGGCAGACACGAACACATCGAACCTGAAAAATAACTACGGCACCGTGAAATTTCGGGACTGGAAGTCGGGGAAAGAGATTGATACCGGGCAGCAGTTTATCGGCACGGTGATGGGAGATCACTCAAAAACCGGAATCAACGCGATGTTGAATACCGGTACCCTCTGCGGTGTGTGCTGCAACCTGTTTTCGGATGGATATCCGCCCAAATATGTTCCGTCGTTCAGCTGGGTAAGCGGATCAAATGTTGTTCCGTACCATTTCGACAAGGCGATTGAAGCGATGGAGCGAATGATGAAACGCCGGGATGTGGATATGACGCCGGCGTATAAAGAGATGATGAGGGTTATTATGGAGTCGAATTCCGAATCGGATCAGTAGCTTCATCAACCCGGAAATTTAATTACCACCGGGTTGAGCTTCTCTCTATCATTTTGCGAATCTGCTTATTTCCGATCCACACTTTCTGGTTATTTTCTACATTTACGAGCTCCAGATTTACGGTGTAGTATACAGATTGCCGGCTCCGGTCGCCCGATTGATCCACGATTGAGCTGATATTTCCGATCATCATAAAATCTGCTCCCTGCTCTTCGGCGAGTGCGCTGGCTGACTCAATGGACGCGTGCTGCTGTTGGTCTGCTCTCTCTTCCCGAACTTCGATGCGCTCGTCTGCGCTGGCCACAACCATCACGTAGCCGGAGTTTACAAATGCTCGCTCCATCTCTTTGGTAAACACTTCTGTATCGATATGCTCCATACTCTCATTTCGTACTCTTCCAAGAATTACCACGGGAGGCTCGTTATTTGAATCCATGAAACGTTCGAGCCATGCGCCGGTGAGTGCATCTTCTATCATTTCATCAGCCACCAAACGGGCATCCGTTTCATTCCATCGGCCCGATAAGTCTTCTTCACTATCGGCAGCGGTTCGCGTAACCGTTTGTGATGGACCGCAGCCTGATATAAAAAAGAGTGCAATTGTTGTAAAAAATAGTACCCGTTTCATCATAGCGTAGTTAGTTGATGTTAATGATCGACTCCTCAATAAATGTCTGGAAATTCTGCTCAATATGCTGTCTTGCGCTGTATTCTGCACGTATGAGTGCATCGCTGTAGGAGAGCGCCCCATCCCGACCATCGTGCGAAAATGTTGCTATACTCTGCCCCATATCCGGATCATCCACAGAAATTGAGAGAGTCCATCGCACAAATTCGGCGTCATCGCGGTTTAAATCTGCATATTGAGGATTGAAAGATACATCAGCCTCCAGCACTCCCGAATCTCCGATTATGTATCCCATCTGCTGAAAAATATCCCGCACGGCAGGTAGAATATCTTCGGCATCGCTGTTTCCGGC
>SKWF01000084.1 GCA_007129085.1 Balneolaceae bacterium
GCCTAAGCCCAAAGATCATCCGAAAGCAGTTTTTGTGCTGCATGATCAATTGAATTTCGCCGGATGGCCGGATTGGGTGATGAAGGAGAAGCCGATGTTGATTTTTATGGAGAGCCGTGAAAAGGGGATGGAACTGCCTCATCATAAAATGAAGACGGTTTATGTGTTAAGCTCTATGCGACATTTTGCGCTCGATTGTCATGAACAAGGGTTTGAAGTGTTTTACCACTCTACAAACGGTCATTTCGATGATGGCCTGGCTGAAATATTAGAAAGGTACAAAGGTGAACTCTACTATATGACCCCATCCGAATGGGATAGCCGAGAACGGCTTAAAGAGTATAAAAACAGTGCGAGTCATTAAGTGATTGAGATACCGAACGGATTCTTTTACGCCGATCCGGAGGAGTGGAAGGAGAAAATTGAGCCGGGATATCGGATGGAATACTTCTATCGCGAAATGCGTCGCCGTACGGGATACCTGATGAACGGGGATGAACCGGAGGGAGGAGAGTGGAATTATGACGACCAAAACCGGGAGTCGCTCCCCAAAAACCATCCGGTTCCGGAGATTCCTCAGTTTGAACCGGATGAAGTAACTTGTGAGGTGATAGAGATGGTTGAAGAATATTTCCCCGACCATTTTGGTGAGGTTGACTCTTTTCCATATGCGGTTACGAGAGGAGATGCGGTTGCTCTGCTGGATGATTTTATTGAAAAGAGGCTGGATGAATTTGGCCCATATGAAGATGCACTGAAGTCAGGAGATTATAAGCTGTTTCATTCTCAGCTGTCGGTTTATATGAACAATGGACTGCTTCTGCCGAAAGAGGTATGCGAAAAAGCACTGCAGGCGTATGAGAATGGAAATGCTAGATTAAACTCTGTAGAGGGGTTTATCAGGCAGATATTGGGTTGGCGGGAGTATATTAGAATATATTACGAAACAATGATGCCGGAGGTGCGGGAAGCGAATCATTTCGGGTTTACAGAAAAACTGCCGGAGATGTATTGGACCGGCAAAACGAGAATGCGGTGCATGTCGGAGAGCATCAAGCCGGTGATCTCGGAGGGATATTCGCACCACATACAGCGACTGATGATTTTGAGTAATTTCAGTAATCTGACGGAGACTGATCCTCGGGAGTTGAATCGGTGGTTTTGGTTCGCATATATAGATGCCTACGAATGGGTTGAATTGCCCAATGTGTTGGGGATGAGCACGTTTGCAGATGGGGGAGTTCTGGCGTCAAAACCGTATGTATCAAGCGGGAATTATATCAACAAGATGAGTGATTACTGCAAAAATTGCGAGTACAGTGTGACTAAAAAGACGGGGGAGAATGCATGTCCTTTTAATTATCTCTACTGGAATTTTGTAGACAAACAGCGCGATACGTTTAATGATAGCAGTCGCGTAAATTTTATGGTGAATATGTTCGATAACAAAAAATCGGATGAGCAAAAAGAGGCTATTTACAAATCGAGTGAGGAGTTTTTGGAGGGGCTAAGCAGAGAGACGGAGTGATTGAGATTTAGGGTATCCACGGGGAGCACAAAGTTCACGGAGGTTTAGTTAGTGTTGGCAATTTGATTAATCTTCGACTTCGTTGGTCCGGCTGTTTCTGCCGGTTTAAAAACTTCGGGTTATGTAGCTCGGACTACACCGTCCGAGAATGAGCGTGTCCTAAAACATCATGCTCCAGAAGCAGGATCTTCGGGTTACGTCTTAACGTCTCACTTTTTGACATCAATAAATTCGGACTCTTACAGGATCTTCTCCCGACTGCCGTCGGGATACGAACTCTGGCAGGTCCTTATGAACTAATCGACTAATTTTCTTATCCACTAATTAACGAAATATCTAATCACAAAATCTCCTAATCCTCCTTTCGCTTAAATCCAAAACCGAGGCCGAAGGCAACCAATACAATTCCAACGAATAATCGGTATCCTAGATATACTGTGTAGGATACATCAATTGAGAGAATACTCCAGGGGCCGGCACTTCCGGCGAAGAGGGCAAGAAAGAAATCAAGGAAGGATATCAACCCGAAAAAGATTGCGGCGTAGCGTAATAAACGATCCATAAATATCTGTAATTATAAAAGTTGTAAGTGATTGAGGAATGAGAGTTATTGGAACAAAGGTCAGGTTTTTCTGATATCAAACGTGACAACTTCAATAAAATAGACAGAGAATGGGAAAAGGCGTAAAATATATTTTGGTGATTCTGCTTGGAGTTTTGATAGCGGGACTACTGCTATTCAATACATCCGTAGATTCGATTATTAAATCAGGGATTGAGCAAAATGGTAGTGAAATGACCGGCACGGCGGTTACCGTTGAGAGTGTATCAATATCTCCGTTTTCGGGAAAGGGTACTATTAACGGTTTTCGGGTGGCTAACCCGAGCGGCTATGATAAAGAGTATGCCATTGAGGTGGAGGAGCTCACAGTTGAGTTGAGCGTGATGAGTCTTTTTTCTGATCTGCTGGAAGTACATACCATTACGATGAAGTCTCCCTCAATTTATGTTGAACAAAAATTGCCGGAGAATAATATTCGGGAGATTCTTCAGACAATTAAGAGTAAAGACTCTTTCGAAACATCGGACTCCGAAATGATTGTGGGTCGGTTTCTGATGGAGGATGGCCACGTGGATCTATATACCGAAGTTGGCGGAGAGAGATCGGCACGGGTTGAAGTATCAAGAATTGAGTTGAATGATCTCGGAACCGGGGATGAACGCCGGGCGGTGGAGCAGATCGTGCAGCAGATTGCCGAGGAGATTGGCGAAGAGGCCCTCAGGGCGGCTGTTCGAAGTGGTGGAGAACAACTCAGGGATGCAATTCGGGATCTATTTGATTGATACTGAATTTATCTCAGCATCAGGACTACGCTTAAACGCTTGATAGATCCTCTATTCTAATCTTAAATTAAAATTTGGGAAACGGACTTTAGCAGGAGTCCGGAAAAGCATCGGCCACATTGCCAGGTTCGAATCAACTAATGATCCAATTAACTATTCTCCTCAAAAATTTTCCGCATAAATTTGTACATTCGATCTGAATCTGAATCAAATGTAATTATGCAGAAAAGTAGTCATGAGGTGACCCTTCGCACAAAGGGAATTTTACCGGTTCAAAAACTGAAACAGCTTGTGGAATCGGGCATTGTTTCCGGCTCTGAAGATCATCCGATTGA
>SKWF01000316.1 GCA_007129085.1 Balneolaceae bacterium
ATGACGAAAAAACGCCCTCTTTTCATGTTACACCCCGGCTGGCTATCTACAAATGTTTTGGATGCGGCGAAAGCGGGGATGTGTTTAATTTTGTGATGGAGATGGAGGGGGTGAGTTTTCCGGAATCGTTACGCTCACTGGCCGATCGCTACGGTATTGTGCTGCCGGAGGAGGAGAATGAAGAACAGCAGCAGGACACAAGTCTGCGCGAGGGAGTTCATCACGTGTTGAAATTTGCCGGACTTTACTATTATCGGCAGTTGTTGGAGTCGGATGACGCTGAAAAGGCACGAAAATATCTTAAAGATCGCGGGTACGATCGCAAGATTATTCAGAAATTTGGGCTTGGTTATTCGCCGGCCACGGGAGATGCCATTTTGAAAGCGGCGGAGAAAGAGGGTATCAGCGAAAAATATCTTGTGGAGTCGGACCTTGTCAAACCGAGTCAACGAAGTGATGGATACTACGATACATTTCGCGACCGACTGATGTTTCCCATCTTTAATACGGCCGGTAAAGTGATCGCATTTGCAGGACGCATTCTCAATAACAATAAAAAAACGGCCAAGTATGTAAACTCTGCCCAGACGGAGGTATACAACAAAAGTGAAGTTGTATACGGCCTTAACTTTGCCAAAAACGAAATCCGTAAAGCCGAAGAGGTTATTCTTGTTGAGGGATATACCGATGTGATTTCGATGTATCAAAACGGGATAAAGAATGTAGTTGCCTCCAGCGGAACTTCTCTCACCTCAAAGCAGATTAACCTGCTTCAACGTTATGGGAATCGCATTGTGATGATTTACGATTCGGATGCGGCCGGCCAAACAGCCATGGAGCGCGGAATGAATATCGCGCTTGAAGAGGGGATGGAGGTCTACCTGTTGGAGTTGCCGGACGGTGAAGATCCCGACTCATTTGTAAAGCAGTTTGGAGGAGATTCCTTCCTGGAACTGAAAGAGAAGCAGGCTGAAGATTTTGTGACGTTTACCATCCATAAAGCGGAAAACAGAGGCCGTATGGAAAAGCCGGGCGAACGGGCAGCAGTGATAAATCAGGTATTGGAGAGCATTGCCCGAATGCCGGATGAAATTCAGCGACAGGTGTATGTGCAACATCTGCATCAAAAAACACAGCAGTACCGGAAAGGTTCTGACCGTGAACTGTTTCAGCAGATGGAAAAATATCTGGCTGAAAAGAAACGGTTTGATCGGCGAGCTCAAAGACGTGAACAGTCTTCAATGCGTCACCAGGAGGGCGATCCCGGTCCGCAAGAACCGATGCAGAAGAAAAAAGAGCAGCCGAGATTGGTTAAACGGCCTCGATACGAAATGGAGATTATCCGTTTGTTGCTAACGTATGGTGAGAAAATGCAGAAATTTATCGGGCATAACGTAAGCGAAGACCATTT
Organism: Balneolaceae bacterium; assembly: GCA_007129085.1. Classification (GTDB taxonomy): domain Bacteria; phylum Bacteroidota; class Rhodothermia; order Balneolales; family Balneolaceae; genus SW132. Next base: position 1,412 of record SKWF01000316.1, read on the forward strand.
TGAAGATGAAGAGTTGAAAGAATTTTATAGCGATATTATGAAGCGTCACGTAGATGACAAAGAGATTTCTGTGCAACACTATTCAAACCGCGAAAAACCGTATCCATCACTGTTGGGAGATATACTTTTAGAACGTCATTCGGTGAGCGAAAAGCATGCAAAAGCAACCGGAAATGATCATCGCAAAGACCGGAATCCGTATAAAACGGCTAAATCTTCGATGAAGCCTTTGCAGAAAAACTTTTACGAGCGAAAACGAAAAGAGTTGACGGAGGAGATTAAATCAACAACCGGGGAAGATCGTCAAACTCTTGTGAAGCTGATGACGAAAATACAGAAGGAGATATCGCAGATAGAAAAAATGTCTGCCGAGGAGCTGTTTGATGATCCGGATTTCATCAAAAAAGATCCTGAAGCAATTCACCGTGAATTTCAATACAACATGAAAAAGAAAGATTAGCAGGCGGGTAGACTCAGTATGACTTTGAACGTCACATTGAGCGGAACGAAACGAAGCCGGTGTTTTTCCAGTCCCGACTATCGGTGCGAAATTAAGGGGATAGTCTCCCCTGCGCTTGCGCCCCGGGTGAAGTTTCTCGGGGAGGGGAGTACGGCTTTAGCCGGGAGGGGTGTCAATCAGAATGTGGGAAAGTCCGATGGACACCCCTCTTGTTCTCCCCTTATTAGGGGAGAGTAAACCCGGTAATTTTTAAAAGATTATTAATCGGTATGTAGTTAACAAGAATTTCAACAGTACTGAATTTTATAAATGGAAATGGACAAAGATTTAAAAATAGCTCTTAAAGCAGCCCGTGAAGGGGTGAAAACGATAAAAGAATTTCAATCAAAGAAATTGAACATCCGGGAGAAGGGATTTCACGACCTGGTGACGGATGCCGATATTGCAACTGAAAAAACAATTCTTGGAATCATTAAAGAGCACTTTCCCGATGATGAGATTTTAGCGGAGGAGTCGGAAAATGAGGAAGTTCTTTCCGATAAACGAACCTGGATTGTTGATCCTATTGACGGCACAACGAACTTTGCCCATCAATTCCCGGTGTTTTGTGTGTCCGTGGCGTTGTGGGAGAACAAAAAGCCAAAAGTGGGAGTGGTGATTGAGGTGAACCGGCACGAAGAGTTTACCGCTGTTGCCGGCGAAGGAGCGTGGCTAAATGGCGAGAAAATTTCTGTGTCAGGTAAAACCGAACCGAGGAATGCATTTGTGGGCACGGGTTTTCCCTATAACGATCTCTCGTTGGTTGATCCCTACCTGAAGATGTTTCGTCACTTGATGGAAAAACTGCAGGGAATGCGCCGCCCCGGAGCCGCTACGTTTGATCTCTGTTGCGTTGCGTGTGGTAGGTTCGATGGCTTTTACGAATACTCACTGCACGCCTGGGATGTAGCCGCCGCCGCTCTTATCGTGCAGGAGGCCGGAGGTACTGTAACGGATTGGAACGGGGAGTCCGGCTGGCTGTTTGGGCAGCGGATTATTGCCGGTAATCCGGATATCCACCAATATTTGTTAAAGTGTATTGAAGAGTATATTCCTGAAAAACAGCGCAAAAATATTACTCACTAACACCGAAGCATGAAAGATCTGTTTACACTTACATATTTACATGCCGCACTCACATCAAAATATGTCGCCTACTTTTTTGTGGGGATATGCGTGCTATTTGTGATAGATCTGCAGTCTTATGCCACGGGAGCAGCAACAATTGTTCTTACACTGTTTGGCATCGTGCTTACGTTGTTTGTGCCGTATATGTTGATTGTACTTTTCTTTTA
>SKWF01000258.1 GCA_007129085.1 Balneolaceae bacterium
CAATCCTTAGGATTTTTCAGCACCTCTATCAACTCCGCTTCTCTCGTCCCTTCTTCTGGATGATGATCATAATCCCACCTAACTTTTGGTGGCAGGCTCATTAAAATGGATTCAATTCTTCCTTTCGTTTTCAGCCCGAACAAGGTACCCCGGTCATGCACCAGATTAAACTCTACGTACCGACCTCGGCGAATCTCTTGCCAATATTTTTCAGCGTCGGTATAGCTCTCCGTTTTTCGCCTCTCTACGATCGGTTTATAACTCTGAATAAATGATCTGCCGATATCCGTCGTAAAGTTGTACCAATCCTCAATTGACATCTCAGCGGTCGGTCGCAAATAATCAAAAAACAGTCCCCCGACTCCACGTCCTTCACCGCGATGTTCATTATAGAAATAGTTGTCGCACTCTTTTTTAAACTCGGGGTAAAATGTGGAGTGATGCTGATCGCAAGCATTCTTCAGTGTTTGATGAAAGTGCACGGCATCTTCATCAAACAGATAATAAGGAGTTAAATCAGCTCCGCCACCAAACCATCCGTCAACCCGGTTTTGCATCGCTTCGTCTTCATACAGCTCAAAATAGCGGTAGTTGGCGTGTACCGTGGGAATCATCGGGCTCTCCGGGTGGATAACCAGAGATAGACCGCCGGCCCAAAACCAGCCACTATCTACATTAAAGTGCTTTTTTATAGGTTCAGGCAATTCCCCAAACACTTTCGAGATATTGACGCCCCCTTTTTCAAAAACATCCCCTTTTTCAATCACGCGGGTACGGCCGCCCCCGCCGCCATCCCGATCCCAATTATCCTGCTGAAAACTCGCTTTCCCATCAAGCTCTTCCATGACACTGCAGATATCATCTTGCAGATTTTCGATATAAGCTGAAAAGTTTTGTTTGATTTGTGACATTTGATAAATGATTAAAACGATTTTAAGATTCCCCTCCTTTTTAAGGAGGGGCAAGGGGTGGTTCTAGGTAGTGATTCTAATAATACATGTAGGGTTTTAAACGTTGGTAAATTTTTTCTACCAAATTCGGAATCAATTGACCTCACGTCATCCCCCTGCTACGCTATGCGTAACTTTTCCACTTCGAAGGGGGACTTTTTTCACTTCTCACTTTTCACTTCTGCTTCTCATACCCCTTCACCGTATCTACAAATGCACGGGCGTGATCAACGGGAATGTGAGGAAGAATTCCGTGGCCTAAATTCGCGATGTAATTCCTCGTGCCAAACCTGTCGATCATACGCTTCGTCTGTCGTTCAATTTCCGGAATTGGAGAGAGCAGGCGAGTGGGATCAAAATTTCCCTGCAACACAATATCATTTCGTGTTTTTTCTCGGGCAAATTCCGGACTGATGGTCCAATCGAGTCCCAAGGCGGTAGCACCACTTTTATAGCTCAATCGCTCAAGAGCGTACCACGAACCTTTTGCAAACAGAATAACCGGCACATCTTTAATCGCCTTTGTAATCTCCATCAGGTACGGCATGGCCCACTCGTTAAAATCTTCGGGGCTTAAAAGTCCTGACCACGAATCAAAAAGCTGTACCACCTGCGCGCCGGCTTCAACCTGTGCTTTCAGGTAGTCGATGGTCGCTTTTGTTAACTCTTTCATCACATGGCGAGCAGCATCCGGGTGCTGAAAGAGAAACCCCTTCGCTTTATCAAAGTTTTTGGATCCTTCACCCTGCACCATATAGCAGAACAGCGTCCACGGCGCGCCGGCAAAACCGATTAACGGCACACGACCGTTCAGCTCTTTTCGGGTCAGGGTTATGGCATCCATCACATGACTCAATTTCTCGGGCACATCTTCCGCTAAAATCGCAAAGGCGTCATCCACCGTGCGGATTGGATTGCCCATAACCGGCCCCTTGCCTTTCACCAGATCCACATCAATCCCCAATGCCTGCGGAACCGTGAGGATATCAGAAAATATAATGGCGGCATCCGGCTCCAGTTCATCAATCGGCTGGATGGTGATTTCGCACGCAAGCTCCGGTGTTTCCACACGCTCAAAAAACGTATACTTCTTCCGAAGCACCATATATTGAGGCAGATATCTGCCTGCCTGGCGCATCATCCAAACAGGTGGGCGTTCAACATCTTCACCCTTTAATGCGCGAAGAAACAGGTCGTTTTTAAGTTTTGGGAAATCGTGGTTCATTACTGTTTTATTAGCTTAAAATTGGTTTTTATAGGTCCCTTCGAAGGAGCCTACTTCTCAATCTGCTGTTTACTTGCACCGAGCACCTCGGCAACATATTTCAAAAACTCTTCAGTCTTAGGCGTGGGAGAAACGTGAACATGCCTGCCCGTCTCGATACTTAACTCTTCAGCTGTTGTTGTACCAATAGCAAAAAGTTCAGCGGTAACATCTGCACGAAATCCTCCACTTGCACGGAAGGCCTGAACGGCTGATGGGCTGTAAAACAAAACCCCTTCAAACTGCCGTTCTGGAATATGCATTTTTTTTAATTCGGTTTGATACACCACTACATCTTTAGAGTCGATGCCCGATTTATGTAAAATCTGACGCATTTCATCCCGTCGTTTATCTCCGCAAAAATGGATTACGGTAACCTCTCCGGGGGCAACTGAGTTGTACTCTTCAATAATTAAGTTTCCGAGGCCAATTCCGTTTTGTTGGTCAGATACTTGTGCTTTGTACCCCAAATCTGCCAACGCTTCTGCAGTTTTCTCACCCACTGCAAAAACATCTATATCTTTTGGCAATTCAATGCCGGCTGACTGGAATCTCTCAAAAGCTTTCACCCCGTTTTGACTGGTAAATGCAAAAACAGACCGTTCACGGTCCGCTAATACTCTTTCAACTGACACCCAGTTATCCCGAAATGTTATGTCGATGGACGGAACCATAACCGGGTTCAGCCCAATTGCATTTGCAAAGGCAACCTGTTCATCATCCAAATCGCGAGTGACAAGTATATCCCGGAGATCATCCATAGAAGAGCACATGTTGAGTTAAAAATTCAGCCTCTAACTTCGAATTTCATCCATGAGCTTATCAGCGCCCTGCTCCAACAATTTCCGGGCAGCTTTTCGCCCAACTCCTTTTGCATCCGCTGCGGGAACTTTCATCTCCACGTCGTACTGCAGAGATCCATCCACCTTCAGTGCCACAGCATAAAGAATCAAATCAGTTCCTTCAGTCCAGGCAAATGCACCAACGG
>SKWF01000048.1 GCA_007129085.1 Balneolaceae bacterium
AGTTATTTCAAGTGTAGAAGCAAGTGTTGAGACAAATGACCGATACATTGTGCTGGCTCAGAATAGCAATCAGCTACAAAATGTGGTGAACCGTATAAATGCAGTAGATGCTACAGTGTTGTATGAAATGGCGGAAGTAGGTGCTGTTATCGTAACCTCATCAGATGCAGCTTTTAAGAACAATGCATCAGGAATTCGCGGAGTACAATCTGTAATACCAGATTTGGTGTATAATTTTAACATACCTGAACCAGAAGAATCAATCTCAATAGATGCCCTGGATGATCCTCCAAACTCCGGAAGTGCCGATTTCTACTTTGATTTACAGTGGGGGCATAATGCCGTTCGTGCACACGATGCCTGGGCTGAAGATATTCGCGGACAAGGTGTTCGCGTAGCAGTACTGGATGGTGGTTTTGATTTAACCCATCCTGATCTTGTACCCAATATCAACTTTGGCTTAAGCACAAACTTTGTAGCGGGTGAAACTCTTCAATATGCTTTGCCTGACGCATTTAGTCATGGTAATCATGTTGCAGGAACTATAGCTGCTGCTGAGAATGACTTCGGAATTATCGGGGTTGCACCTGATGCAGAACTGGTTCTTGTTAAAGTACTTGGTGATGCAGGCAGTGGTTCTTTTGGGAACATTGCTTTGGGAATACTTCATGCAGCAGCAGTTGAGGCGGATGTGATAAATATGAGTTTGGGGGCTGCTATACCGCAAAGCGGAATCAGAGATGCTGATGGTAATGTGTTGCTCAGTTCTAAAGATGTTGCTGAACTACGCGTTCTGATGAACCGGGTAACGAATATTGCCAATCAAAGCGGTGCGGTTGTGATCTCATCTGCCGGCAACAGTGCCCTCGATAGAGATAAAACATCAGACCTCATTACTCTGCCGGCTGACATGCCGAATGTGATCTCTATTTCAGCTACTTCACCAATCGGGTGGGCCACAGACCCTGCCAATATTGACCTAGATAATCTTGCATCGTACTCAAATTACGGACGTTCAGCTATCGATTTTGCGGCACCGGGCGGAGATTCGGTATATCCTGGAAATGAATTGTGTTCAGTTGCAGGGATTTTGAATCCTTGCTGGGTATTTGACCTTGTTTTCAGTACAGGGAATCAAGGATGGTACTGGAGTGCAGGTACAAGCATGGCCTCTCCCCACGCAGCCGGTATTGCGGCTCTGATCATCAGCGAAAATGGAGGTAGTATGAAACCGGCACAAGTTGAAGCAGCGATGCGACAGCGGGCTGAGCGACTTGATGGATCCGGGCGCAGCGCAAGTTTTGGTATGGGTCGAGTGAGCAGCGGATACTAAACAAGATCGCATAACTAATCTGAATTTTACTTTAAGGCGTACTCAAATTTTTGGGTACGCCTTTTTTATTACATGCTTTTCTGCACTACCGGTAAACAATTCAAGAGGAAGATTAAATAAGTGAAATAAATTCTTCATTCCGGTCGATAAAAGACTGTTTTAAATACATATATAGGTAAATCTGAACTTTTTTTAGTTGGTGTGACATATATGTCAAATTTTCCACGCTATATAGGAAGAAGGGCTATATAAAACCATTCGATCCTAAATGAACCACTTATGAAACGATTACTGCTACCACTCACACTTCTTATCACCCTATCAATTTACGTCGTCTCCTGTGGAGATGACTCCTCACCCACCGGTCCGGGCGCTGATGGCACAGAACCCAATGGCACCGAGCAACAGGTACAAACCTACAGCGTTTCTGTAGATGTTACCCCATCTGATGGCGGAACCGTTTCGCCATCGCTGGAGGAATCCTACGAAGATGGCAAAAATATTCAGCTGCTGGCCAACCCGGGAGACGACTATGTGTTTGCCGGCTGGACCGGGGACATGGAAGGGAGCGTGAATCCCCTGCCGCTGACCGTAAGTCAAGATTTTAAGATTACGGCCAACTTCGAGCTGAAAAACTACGACCTGACGGTCAACATCGAAGGAGAAGGATCGGTGAAGGAGAACGTGCTGGAGGCCAAGTCCAAACAGTATGAGCACGGTACCGCCGTAGAACTGGTGGCCACGCCGGCCGAAGGCTATCGGTTTGCCGAATGGAAGGGCGATGTGACCGGAACGGATAACCCCGCCGAGATTACCGTGGAAGGTGAAAAAGAGGTGACCGCAGTATTTGAGAAGAAAAACTATCCATTGACCGTAAATATTGACGGTGACGGAGCCGTCTGGGAGGATGTTATTCAAACCAAAACCACCGATTATGAGTATGGCGCCGTTGTAGAGCTGACGGCCAGCCCGGCCGACGGATGGTATTTTGCCGAGTGGGAGGGCGAGCTGAGCGGAGACCGAAATCCCTCTCGAATTACCGTAGAGGATTCAACGAGCGTGACCGCCATATTTGAACGAGAGAGCCACAGCCTGGACGTCGAGACTGATGGAAACGGCAGCATAAGTATGGACCCGGACGAGCACGAGCACCTGCACGGAGAGAGCGTGGAGCTGACCGCCGAGGCCGATGAGGGCTGGGAGTTTGTGGAGTGGAAAGGCGACCTGAGAGGGTCGGACAACCCGGCAACGATTACAGTAGATGAGGACAAAGAAGTAACGGCCGTGTTTGAAGCCAATACCTATACTCTGACGGTAAATGTTGATGGGGAGGGAGAAATAGATCGTACGCCATATGCCGCGGAGTATGAACACGGAACGGAAGTGATGCTTACGGCAAGAGGTCAATCGGACTATCGATTTCATCGTTGGGAGGGGGATGTTACCTCAGAAAAAACTCAGGTTGAGTTAATTATAACAGATGATATGGACGTAACCGTTATTTTTAAGCGACCGTTTTATCTACATGAAAATAGTGTTACTGTCTTGTGCCCAATAGCAAAAGTCGGTGAATCAGGAATGGTGAATGGCGTAGAGTACACCAAACGAACACGGAATATGATTACCACGTCAAATGCCTCAACCACATGCACAAGTGGAATAGAAGATATGAGTTTGTTGTTTTCAAATGAAACCACTTTTAATGAAGATATCTCCCACTGGGATATGAGTAGTGTGAAAAATATGGGGGCTATGTTTAATCAAGCGGAAGCATTCAACCAGGATATTGGCGATTGGGATGTTAGTAGTGTGACGAGAATGGTGCAATTGTTTGAAGGAGCAACATCATTTAACAAAGACATTGGTGATTGGGATGTCAGTAAAGTTGAAAATATGGCCCAGATATTCTATAAGGCAGAGTCTTTCAATCAGGATATTGGTGATTGGAATGTAAGCCAGGTTGAGCAGATGCAGTTCATGTTTGCAGAGGCCGAGGTATTCAATCAATTTATTGGTGACTGGGATGTAAGCAATGTGACAATAATGAGTCAAATGTTCTTCTACGCTGACTCCTTCAACCAGGATATAGGCGGCTGGGATGTAAGCAATGTGAGGAACATGATTCAAATGTTTACTCACGCCATAGCTTTTAATCAGGATATTGGCAATTGGAATGTTAGCAGTGTGGAGAATATGGACTATATGTTCCGCGATACGAATTCTTTTAACCGGGACCTGACCGATTGGTGTGTTGAAAACATAGACTCTGAACCCGTTCAATTTGCCGATGGATCTGCAATTTTGGATGAAAATAACAAACCAATCTGGGGAACCTGCCCTTAATTAATATGCGCCTCATAAAAAACCGCTCGGCAGCAGTGTCGGGTGGTTTTTTTAATTGGATGAGCTTTTCTTCATTCCGAAACGGATGTTTGCTGCTTCACGTTTGTAATGACTAAAGATCAAAAATAAACGAATGGAGCATTTTAAGTTATGAGTAAGCAGATGAAGGCGGCCTATTTTGAGAAGTTTGGTGAATTGGATCAGATTAAAACCGGAGAGCTTGAACGCCCGGAACCGAAAGAGGGAGAGGTGCTGGTTCGCGTAAAATCGGCCGGAGTGAATCCTGTGGATGCCTTCGTGGTACGCGGTATGCTAAAAGATGCTATCCCCACAGAATTTTCCGCAATTCCGGGATGGGATCTGGCCGGAGTTGTAGAGAGTAACGGGCACAGTGCAAGTAGATTTAACGAGGGGGATGAAGTGTATGCCTATGCACGACGACCAACTATTCAGCATGGTACGTTTGCAGAGTATGTATCTCTGCCGGAAAGTTATTTGGCGGACCGACCGCAAAAAGTTTCTATGGATGCCGCCGGGGGAATTCCGCTGGTGGGGCTGACGGCCTATCAATCCCTGTTTGATGCAGGCAATTTGAAAGAGGGGCAAACGGTGTTGATTCTCGGCGCGTCGGGCGGCGTGGGTACACTGGCCATTCAGCTTGCAAAAAGTGTCGGGGCAAAGGTGATCGGTGTAGCAAGTGAGAAAAATCACTCCTACATGAAAGAGTTGGGAGCGGATGAAACCATCGACTACAGCGACGATGATGTTGGTGATGCAGTTCGGGAAATTGAGCCCGATGGTGTAGATCTCATTCTTCACTGCTCACGTGGAGATTCTCTCGATCAAAGCAAGGATACAATCAAAGAAGGCGGGCATCTGGTGTCGATCACGAACAGCTCCCCGGAGGTCAGGGACGATATAAAGTTTGAGTATGTATTTGTAGAGCCGAACGCCGTTCAGCTTGAAAAACTCAGGGAGCTAACGGATGCCGGGAAGATTAAGCTCCCGGTCACGAAATCGTATCCTCTAGAAGATGCGGTGAAAGCACTTCAAGAAATTGAATCACTTCATACGAAAGGGAAGTTAGTAATCACTCCATAGCGGGTAGGGCCACGTGGTGATATGTGGTATCTTTAAACTTCAGTTCGATTAAGAATTCAGATTACTGAAAGTCCCCCTTCGAAGGGGGGTAGGGGGATGATTATATGAGTGATTATTTGGCTGAATAATCAATTTAAACCCTGAAAACTTTAAAAAATCATTTCTCACTATTTTCTGCGGTTTGATCAGGAAGGCAGGGACTCCTTCACAGTTTTTATTTAATTCAGACGTGAATCCGGCTGAATCAGACCTGGAATTGAAGAACATAAATTAGCAATAAAGAATCTTTCCACCATGAGCAGCAGACAATCTGAGATACCTTATTCCGTGCTCGACCTGGCAGTCGTTACGCAGGGTACAACCATTTCCGAAACTATTCAAAAGAGCAGAGAACTTGCAAAGCATGTTGAGGAGTGGGGGTACAACCGCTTCTGGATGGCGGAGCATCACAACATGGAGAATATAGCGAGTTCAGCGACGTCCGTGTTGTTGGGTCATATTGCCGAGGCTACGTCTACCATTCGAGTAGGATCGGGCGGGGTGATGCTGCCGAACCATTCTCCCCTCGTAATTGCTGAACAGTTTGGGACACTGGCTGAAATGTATCCCGACAGAATTGATTTGGGACTCGGCCGGGCACCGGGTACAGATCAGGTTACCGCCAACGCCATTCGGCAAGATCGAATGCGGGAGGTGCAACGATTTCCGCAAAATGTACGGCAGCTTCAGACCTACTTGTCAGCCGATAATCGGGACAGTCGCGTGAGGGCGATACCCGGTGAGGGTACGGATGTGCCGATCTGGATTTTGGGTTCAAGTACCGATAGTGCCCACCTTGCAGCTGAACTGGGTCTGCCGTACGCTTTTGCAAGTCATTTTGCGCCACAACAGTTGATGCCCGCACTGAAAATTTACAGGCAGCGGTTCAAACCATCTGCACAGCTGGACGAACCGTACGTAATGCCCGGAATAAATGTGGTGATTGGAGAGGCGGATGAGCAGGCCCAATTTTTGTCGACCTCGATGAAACAGATGTTTATGGGAGTTGTTACCGGTGATCGATCGCCCATGCCCCCGCCGGTTGACGATATGGGTGAAATATGGAATATGCATATTAAAGCCGGTGTTGAACATATGTTGGAGTACTCTTTTGTGGGCGATAAGGAGCGGGTCAAAAAGAGAGTAGATGAATTTATAGAGATGACCGAGGCGGATGAAGTGATGATGGCGTCCTATATTTATGATCACCAGGAGAGACTGAAATCTCACCGGCGATTTTCAGAAATTATGCAGGAGAAAGAGCGTCAAATTAAATGACTGATTTTTACAAAGTTTATGAGCACATCAAATAAGATTAGGATTATCTAATATGCATTTAATGAGTATTTGGTACGACTTAAAGTATTCGAATATAATGATGTTAGAGTGATTAATTATATTTATCGGTATATAACTATAAAACAGCAGTTTATAGCGGGTTTTTGGGAAGCGTGCTCTCAATTCGGTAAAAATAGTGGGTAGAAATAGTGGGGTTTACACTGTTAACTGAGCTGTTAAAAGTGATCTATTCTGTAAATTTATGTAAAAATATTGCGCCATAATGTTTGCCGTAAGCGCTTTTTTGAGCGCTTGATTGAGTTGGGAGTAATTTCCTGTTCTAGGTGTGATTGCTATTTAAGAGTTTAAAAACGTAGTTGAAAAGTGTCGTTCTCAACTAAACCAAAAGACATATGCTCAACAGATACTTTTTGACGTTTTTAACGTTTTGTTTCGTTTCTATTTTCTCTTTTCAACAAGCAAATGCTCAAACCGGTTCTCTGCTAGGAACCATTATTGATGCTCAATCTAATGAGCCGCTAACCGGTGCCACAATTATGATCGAAGAGATTGGTCAGGGTGCCTCGGCTGATTTTGATGGAAATTTTACCATTGAAAATCTCGAAGTCGGGGAGTACACAGCCGATGTACGATTTGTGGGATACCGAGCTCTGCAAACCAGCTTTACTATTTCCGAAGGGGAAAACGAAGTTACTTTTGAACTGCGTGAAGACCTGATTGGTCTCGAAGAGGTGGTTGTTACCGGTGCCGGTGTGGCTACGGAGCGGCGGCGCCTGGGAAGTACTGTATCCTCAGTGGATGCATCCCGAGTGGAGACCTCCCCAATATCAAGCATGCAGGATCTATTGAGCGGGCGAGTTCCCGGAATGGTACAGGCGGGTGGCGGTGGCGCTCCCGGTGAAGGTGCCGCTATTCGAATTCGTGGTTCAGCTTCTCTCTCGATGAGTAACGAACCGGTGATATACATAGACGGAGTGCGAATGGATAACCGCGCATCCGGTGCCGATCAATCCAACCACGGCCTGCAGTCATCACCGCTGAACGACATCAACCCGGACGATATTGAACGAGTTGAAATCTTGAAGGGTGCGGCTGCCGCTACTCTATACGGTTCAGAGGCGAACAACGGTGTAATCCAGGTGTTTACAAAACGTGGAAGTGCCGATGATACGAAATTCACATTCAACACCTCCCAAACATTTTATGTGCCCAAAACTTACGATCGAAATTATCAATACAATGCGGGCACGGGAGAAATTGATACTATCAACTCCCTGAATGAGGAGCACCGGCTGGGTTACCGCCAAAATTATAATATCTCTGCTCAGGGTGGGTCAGAAACAGTGAATTACTTTTCATCTGTTGCGTTTTCCGATCAAACCGGGGTAACTCCAAGTGCGGGGAATAGCAATGTGCGTTTGCGATCCAACATCGGATTTGTACCGAATGAACGGGTAAATGCGCGAATGAATGTGGCTTATATCTCTCAATCTACAGATTATGTGCAGCTTGCTACGGGAGCTACACACGGTTTTAGCGGGAACTTAATTCTTGCCCAGCCAAGTGTAGTTTCGGAAGATCGCCCGCTGGGTGAACCGTTCTCCCCAATGAGCGACAACTACGCCCGCGAAAATTCACTCGAAAGAGACCGTGTGATTGCTTCGGCAAACTTGAACTACTCCATTCTTGATAACCTAAATCTCTCCGGTACATTCGGCTACGATTGGTTGAGTGACGAAGCGGTTCAATTTATACCATTTGGTTCGGTGCTTGAACCTACAGGCAGCTTGTCAAATCGTATTGCAACAAAAGAGTTGTTGACGGTAGACCTTAAACTGGATTGGTCGAGCCCTATTTTTAACGACAATTTTAGCCAATCCACAGTTATTGGTGCACAATCCATTTTTGATACCTTTAATGAAAAAACAGTCTCTGTAACTGATTTTGCCGGTGCGGGAGTTACAAATCTCTCCGGTGGAGCTACACTGTTAAGTGCGGGAGAAAGTTACGAGGAGGTAATAAATGCCGGATTTTTCGGGCAAAACCAAATTGAGTATCGCGACCGGGTTTACGTAACAACAGGTATTCGGTTTGATGGAAACTCTGCCTTTGGTGAAAACCTTGGCCTGCAAGCCTACCCCAAAATTAGTGTTTCCTACATCGCTTCAGGAATCGTAGATCAGCTTGATTTTATGACATCACTCCGACTACGTGCTGCGTACGGAGAATCAGGACTGCAGCCCGGATCGTTTGATGCCCAGCGAACATTTTTGGCAGAGTCTATTCTTGATGGCGTTAGTGGGATTATCCCAAATAACCTTGGTAACCCCGATTTGAAACCGGAGCGCTCGAAAGAGTTTGAGCTCGGTTTTGAAACAGAGCTTTTTGATGATAGGCTGGGTCTTGATTTTACCTATTTCCGTTCCAGAACCACAGATGCACTTTTGGCACGTCCCTATCCGGCTACTCAGGGATTTTTGAATGCCCAGCTTGAAAATATCGCCGAAGTGGAGAGCCAGGGATTTGAACTTCGTGCCCAAACTACGTTGCACCGAACTCAAAATTCACAATGGAGTATCAATGCATCCATTGCGGGAACGTATCAAGAAGTGGCGAATATGGGAGAGGTCTCAGCGTTTAAAGCGACAACACGTCCACGCCCCAGCCCCTACATTATTGAAGGGTATCAGCCGGGTGCACATTTTGGTTCCAAGCTCGATCCCGATCAACCCTACAACTTGAGTGTTCCCATCGAAGAGTTGAATGATATTGGTCAGGTTTCAGGCAACGCCCTGAGGGATGCAGATGGAAATGAAGCCTTTGAATTTTTGGGTAATATGCTTCCAACTATCTCAGGTTCCATTCAGAATAGTTACTCCTACGGTAATTTAGATCTGAACGTAATGTTTGATTACGCCCTCGATTATGCAAAACACAGCGGTACTCGCCAGTTGCGCTCGCAGTTACGGGTTTCTGAGGAGGCGGCAAATATTCAGCGTGAGCTGCAGGATGCCAGCACATCTATTCAGCGAAAAGAGGAGTTGGCAGCACAGGCCGCTCGGTTAGATATTGGAATTACCGATAACTGGGTATCAGATGCAGACTTTTTCAGACTTCAGGAGGTCTCATTCTCATATAATGCCCAAACAGAATGGCTGGAAGGTTTAGGCGTGAACAGAGCTCGATTTACTCTGGCCGGACGAAATCTATATACCTGGACAGGGTACGAAGGATTTGGAGATCCGGATAGCGGAGGTGCCGCGTCACAAAACTTCCTTGCAGGTTATGAGTACCTGCACCTGGCATCACCCAGTCAAATCCATCTCTCTTTGAGATTTGAATTTTAGAAAAAATTTAAAACAGAATATGGAGTCTACTATGAAATCTTTTAAAACAACATTTGTACTGGCAATATTTGCCATCTTTTCATTTGCAGCGTGCGATGGCCTTTTTGAGGTGTCGAACCCATCATTTATTACGGATGATGAAATTGACGAGGGCCTTGCCGATGCCGTTGGGAATACTCCCGAAGCTCTGTTTGGCGAGGGATTAGTCCGGGCAATATTGATGTCTGACCTGATTGGCGACGGGCTGATGTTCGTTGGTTCGGTTACCGAATACCAGCGTTTAGATCAGGGATATCACGACATTCGTGCCGGTGGCCGTACGTTTACAGTTGATGAAACCTATAACGCACTCGGTCAGGCACAGTGGATGGGCGACGACTCTGTTGAGCGGCTGCAGGACCTTTCCGAAAATCCTGCGCAAGATCTCCGTATAGCACGAAGCCATATTTTTGGCGGATTGAGTACGGTGGTTCTGGCCGACAACTATGAGCAAGTTACGTTTGATGGAGGCCCTGCGGTAAGTGATATGGAAGCGTATGATGTTGCAGCCGGTCACTTTAACGATGCATTACAAATTGCCCAAAATGCAGGGGATACAGAACTGACAGCAGTTTCTTACGCTGCGCTGGCCCGTGTATGGCATGCAAAATATGCTGAAAGTGGAAATGAAACTTTTCTCGCTACGGCCGCAGATTACGCTACAGATGCCCTGCAGGCAGATGAAAATGTAACTCTCGAAGTCCGATTTAGTATCAGTGGTACTCAAAATAATATTCCTAACTTTGCAAACCGTGGGCAGATTGATGTTGGCCCGAGCTACGACTATATCAGAAGAGAATCGCCCTATACCAACGAGCCCGATCCGCGTGTTCCGGTTGGAGAGTTTGGCGGTGTTCTTGCTACCGGTGATTCGCTTTACTTCCAGGAGAAATTCCCCGACAGAAGTGACAACATTCCCGTAATCAGATTTCAGGAGATGAACCTCATTAATGCGGAACATCAACTTGTAAGCGGTAGCGTTGCGGATGCGGTAGAGTACATGAATATCAATCGGCGGGTGGCCGGTCTTGGTGATTATGAAACAACCGATGGTGATGAAGCTCTTGAGTGGCTCATTTACGAGCGTGCCACAGAATTTTGGTTAGAGGGCCGACGATTTCAGGATATGCGACGGTTTGATCTGTTTCCTACCGCACGATGGGCCGGTGGAGCTATAGAAGAGGGAACGGACCGAAAAATTCCAATCCCGATTACCGAGCAAAATACAAACCCGAACTTGTAAAAACATTTCGACTTCACTCCGTTGCGCCTGCCTGTGCTAAAGCTTCTGCAGACAGGCTCAATGTGACGTTTAACGTCATACTGAGCACAATGAGGAGCGTAGCGACGAATGAAGTCGAAGTATCATTTTTTTCAAAGCCTCCTCACTCGATTCTACCATTCACTAAATCATAACCATACATGTACTTGAAAAAACTACTACTATCGATACCTATTTTACTGTTCAGTTTTGCAGCAGTAAACGCACAGTCTGATGATCCGCCGGTTGACCAAGAGTACGACTGGTACCTGGAGCACGAAATCCCGGCAGAAACGGAATGGGGGACACCCATTAACCGGGAGGCCACAGAGCAGATTAGAAAGTGGACAACTCGCCCGGAATTTATCGCTCCAATCGTGGACTATCTTCCCAACGTAGATGGAATTCCATCTCCATACGACCATTTCGGCCAAAGTATTGGTCAGCCGGGAACTCTCCATTATGTTGATGAACTCTACGAATATTACCAGCTTCTGGCAGAGAGTTCATCGCGGATGAATTACGAAGTGCTTGGAGAAAGTGAAGAGGGGAATGAGATGGTAGTTCTTCAAATCAGTTCAGAAGAGAATTTAGCACGGCTCGAAGAGGTGAAAGCGGGGATGAACGCTCTTGCTGATCCACGAACGATCAATGAGCAGGAAGCGCAGCAGCTGATACAGGATCTGCCAATTATTTATACCGTTTATACCGGTCTCCACTCAGCTGAAACGGCTCATCCCGAAATGGCTGTGGAGTTGGCGTATAGACTTGCCGCGGCTGAACATCCGCAAATTAAAGAGACCCTCGAAAATGTGGTGGTATTTTTAGTGCCGGTTGTAGAGACTGATGGCCGTAACCGAATGCTGGACTGGTACCATAAGCACGGCGAAGATATTTATGATGATGCCGAAGGAATTCCGCGCTCCCCATACTGGGGCAGCTATGTTGGCCACGATAATAATCGAAATGCGATACAACTCTACCTGCGCCTGACCGAAGAGATGCTGGATCTATTCCTGGAGTGGAAGCATCCCATTAGTTTGGATGTTCACGAAGCGGGTGAAGCAACATCATACCACTACTTTTCTACAGGAACCGGACCGTACAACGAATACATCGACCCGATTACCATAAAAGAGTGGCAGTGGATGGCAAACTACG
>SKWF01000331.1 GCA_007129085.1 Balneolaceae bacterium
CGCATTTCCATAGAACAAATGGTACGTTCCCGGATCATCCTGATTGACAGATTTTTTTACCAATCGCATTCCCAGTGATTTCACATAAAATTCTGCATTTCGTTGTGCATCCCCCGAAAGCGCTGTAATGTGGTGAACTCCTTTATGATGTTTACTCATGACGTATGTACTTACAGATTATAAATATTTTGTTTAATGTTAAACTAAATATACGAAAAATAAGTTCCATTCAAACTAGATAATCATCCACAGGGGTAGATCCTTGCAATAATAAACTTATTCCGAAAAGCGATGTAACCAATCTCAAGAAATTGTAGTTTTCCAAAATGACAAAACAGCAACTTGAAAAATATCAGGTGCTCATCTATCTGTCGGCCATCCTATCCGGGTTGACGTTTGGGGCTATCTATTCCGGACTGAATCAACTTTTTTTAAAACTCTTCTGTGGCCAACTCTTGGTCTTCTAATGTATGCTGCATTTACACAGATATCATTATCAAAGCTAAATAGATCATTCAAAGATCCGCGCTTCATACTTACGGCGCTTATTGGAAATTTTATTCTATTCCCGATTAGTATATAAGGCTGTCCCGGAACATACACGTGCTAACAGTTCAAAATTGGCGTACAATTTGGGTTGATGAACGCACGAATTTAGTGATCGAACAAAAAAATCACCCGACACAAATATATACAGTGCCGTTCTCAGAAGTAGCTTTCATTTAAAATTTAAGTGCTCTTTTTTAAATGAACGTTCTCTATTTTTTTGGAATAATTTTGGCCGGGTGCTCCATCTCTCCCGTAACATCCTCAACATGGTGAT
This sequence comes from Balneolaceae bacterium, assembly GCA_007129085.1. Classification (GTDB taxonomy): domain Bacteria; phylum Bacteroidota; class Rhodothermia; order Balneolales; family Balneolaceae; genus SW132. Next base: position 824 of record SKWF01000331.1, read on the forward strand.
AGTGAAAGACATTTACTATAAATAGAAACGGCCAGACAGCAAGAAATGAAAACCATATGCCATCCTGCAAACCCATATACAGCCCAATAATCCCCATAATAACTCCACCACAAATTCCCCATACTAAATTTGCTCCAAACGAAACTCCCTCTTTTCCAATAATTGATCCCACAACTAATCCCGCTATTGACCCGCAGGACATATACCAATAAATAAGTGTTGCGCTCAGCTCTTCCATAACATTCTGTTCTCCTCTCTTATTTAACACGCATGGTGGACATAAAATTTTGTTTCCGAGCTCATTCATCCACAAACCACACAGATAGGAATGACCCGGAATCAAAGGTTAATCCAGTACAAACGTAATTTTTGCATTTACTCGAAACTTCGTAATCCTGTTATTCTCTACTATACCCTGCATATTTTCGCAATATACACTCCGGATATTTTTCACCGTATTCGAGGCCTGCTTCACGGCATTCTCAACAGCCTCTTCCATGGTCTCCCCTTCTGCAATCACTTCAATAACTTTTGCTAACGACATAATAAACCCTCTTTTTTATTTTTTTAATTGATGATAGTAACTCTTGCTTATACATAACATCGGCTTTTATTACTTGAACCGTCTCTTCTTTCTACCATAAACTCTGTAAGATGATTACACTTCCCTCTGTAAGATCTATTTGATGACTACGCATTACAGCAACTGCGCATCAACCTTATAATCGGAAGTACAACGGGTTGATGAACGCACCATTTTCCATCTGCATCCTTATCATAAACAATCAATCAAACTCAATAATATCAGCCCTTACAAGCAGGCGCACTTTGGTGTAGAAAAACAGGTTCAGGATGTCGGCATCATACCGAACATTTGCAAGCGCTAACTTTTGATTACGAGGAGTTCCAAACTCAGATTCATAACTGTTCCAGAGATTTTCAAGCGCTTCAGCGTACATTTCACCACTGCCTTCAATTCGGGCTACAGCAAACGTAGATACGGTAAAGCCTGTAGAATAACTTAATCCAAAAATATATACAGCTTCCGACTCCCCCGTCAAATTAGTGGCAGCAATGGTGTAGTTCCCTTCATTTAAATTTAAAATTGTCTGATTTCCTGATAAAAAAGCCCCGGAATTGCTGCATCCCGTCAATAATAATGCGCAAAACAGCAGAAGTGAAATTGTTATTTTTTCCATAGCTACTCTTGATATATCTATTCATAATTCTTGATTAACTATAAGTAGCAATTTCTCTGTTGATATGGTGTAGGAATAACTCGATTTCCATTGACAGGATAAGTAGAAAAGCTTGGTGTTGTCTCCTGCCTCTTTCGTATTTCAAAGCAAGTAAATTAGCAGGGGTTCAAATGCTGAATAAATGGACACAAAAAAAATCCCGCCGGCATGATTTTACGTTCATCAAACCAACGGGATTTAAAACTCTAAAAAATAACTGCTAAAACCGAATCAGAGAACCGCTCTCATATAGTCGCGGCGCATCTGTGCAATTGCAGAAATACTAATTCCTACCGGGCATACCGCCTCGCACTCAGCATGGTTGGAGCAGTCTCCAAACCCTTCTTTTTCCATCTGTTCAACCATGGCAATGGCCCGCTTATCACGCTCGGGTTGCCCTTGGGGAAGCATGTTCAAGTGAGAAAGTTTTGCTCCCGTAAAAAGTGATGCAGACGAATTCGGGCAAGCTGCCACGCACGCTCCACAACCGATACAGGTTGCATAATCAAACGCTTCATTGGCCGTATCTTGTCCTACAGGAATCAAGTTGGCCTCCGGTGCAGCCCCCGTCTTCACGGATACATATCCACCCGCTTCAATAATTCGGTCGAACGCACTTCGGTCAACCACAAGATCTCTCACAATCGGGAACGCTTTGGCACGTGGTGGTTCCACAACGATGGTATCGCCATCATTATAGTTCCGCATATGCAGCTGACAGGCAGCGGTCATATGTTTAGGCCCGTGTGCTTTCCCGTTAATTACGAGGTTACAAGATCCACAAATACCTTCACGGCAATCGTAATCAAATTCTACGGGGTCGCGCCCCTCTTTGATCAGGTTTTCGTTGAGCACATCCAGCATTTCAAGGAATGACATGTGTTCACTTACGCCGTTCAGCTTATACTCCATAAAGCCGCCTTTTGCCTCGGCATTTTTTTGGCGCCAAACTTTCAAATTAATCGTCATTTCGCTCATAATAGATCCTTATTTGTAACTTCGTTGTTTCAATTCCACAAACTCGAATTCGAGATCTTCTTTGTGCAGTGTTGTATTCAGCTTACCGTTCACGCCGTTATACTCCCAGGCGGAAACGTAGGAGAAATC
>SKWF01000303.1 GCA_007129085.1 Balneolaceae bacterium
GGCGTAACCGAGAGCAGTAGTTCGTGATTTATCTTACCGAGGCTGAACATAAATCCCTGCAGCACCAACATACTGATTCCCGCTGCGATGGAGCTCCATTTAGTTTTAAAGCCGATTAAAACCCCAATCCATGAAATAACCAACAAAACATGTACCGCTTGTAAAAATATTTCGGGTGGGAAGCTGTCGAACAGCATCATCGGGCCGGGAGGTGGGGTAAATAGGTCATCCGGCATCGCGTTTAAGGTGGAATAGAAGCCGAAATCGGGCAGCAGAAAAACAAGGAACAGTAGTGCCGCAAATATTCTGTAGAGGCCGAGCCCCTCGCCGGTGGGCGAATAGCTGTTAAAAATCCAGTTTTCGAACTTGTTGCTCTCCATATTACTGTTCAATAATTGTAAACCTGTTGGTGGTTACAATGGAGTCCGGCTCGAGGGATGTTGGATCTCCACTCAGGTATATTACGGCATGATGTATGTGCAGGTCGGTTCCATGTTCATCAGCCTTGTCGATAGCCCGCTGAAGCAACCACTGTTTTGTGGATTCATCAAATGATTGAATGGTCTCATCATCCGAAAATTTTGCGCGCATAAATCCGGACATCATGGTGTTGGGCACATCCGGAAAAAACTGCCGGGGTGTTAATTCAGTAATTCGGTCGCTACCTGGATCTACCAGTTCAAATCGAGTACGCTGTATTTCGTAGCTGCCTTCGAATACAAATACATTTTTGAATCCCGGGAATACAAACGCCGGCCAGGGCTCACTTTGGTAGTAGCCCACAATGCCAACCAGCGCATACTGGATCGGCAGATAGATGATAAAAAACAGGAATACTCTTTTGATTGTTTTGCGTCTCATAGCACGTTAAGATATCAGAAATCTTGGTTATTATTCTTTTACCCCTGCACAATTTCATTATATTCGCGTGTATTATAAAAAACAGTGAGATAAAAGGCTGTAAAACATGCGAAGAGTTCTGCATTACAAGACGAAGTATTTAAACAAATCAGAGACGTTTATAGATCGACTGGTTCGCAACCATCAAGAGTACGCCCCCTCTGTTTTATGCTATGAAGCTAAGTCGTTTATAGATGGACTGCCGGTTTATGAATCTCCTAAAAAGGGAGTTGCAAGACTAACAAACATGGTCGCATTTCACCTGAATCTTCCCCTGCCCTATTACACATCAACCATTCGGGAACTTCAACCTGATGTAATCCACGCCCATTTCGGGTACGATGCCTATAAGCTAATCGGCCCCGCTCAAAAAAATAATGTGCCGCTGGTGGTTAGTTTTTACGGATCGGATGTTTCCCGGCTGCCCAGTGAGTTCGGCTGGCAAAAACGGTATAAAAAATTGGCAGATGCAGGCAGCCATTTTATAGCGGCCACAGAGTTTATGAAGGGTCAACTGATCGATTTGGGTTTCCCGGAAGATAAAATCACCGTAGTTCCGTTTGGCATTAATCTTTCCGACTTCTCCTTCCGAGAAGACTACAACCCTACCGACCAAGTGATGATGATCGGCCGGATGGTGGAGAAAAAAGGATTTGAATACGCTATTCGGGCTGTGTCTGAACTTCAAAAACGGGATCAGCCAGTAACTCTGAATCTTTTTGGCGATGGCCCGCTTCGAGACGATCTGGAAAATTTAGCCAAAAAATTGGAGTTGAATGGACAGGTTCACTTTCACGGGTATAGGCCGATCTCTGAAATCATGCAAAAACTGGATGAACACTCTGTTCTTTTGGCCCCAAGCGTAACGGCTGAAGATGGGGATAAAGAGGGACTGCCAAATACCATACTCGAAGGGATGGCCAAAGGAATACCGGTTGTTGCTACAGACCATGCGGCTATTCCGGAGGCCATTCAAAACGGAAAGACCGGTTTTCTAACTCATGAACGAAATATTGAACAAATTTCGGATAAAATCTCTTATATAATACAAGGGGCAGATAATATAGATGAGATTCGGTCTGCTGCCCGGAAATATATTGAGGAACATCACTCCGTAAAACGTATGGTCTACAACGCAGAATCAATATATAAAAGCGTAAAATAGTCTTTCGTCATGAAAAACGTGTTCTCACCAACTTTGAAAATTAAGCATGCTGATTGGCCATTTATCTTACAGCTCTTGATTGCTTTCGCTATTCTTATTTCACTGTCGAACTACTTCCTTGAGGGATTTATACTGAATTCCGTTCTGTTGCTGCTTACCATTTTTTTTGTAACGTTAGCTATCGTACATCACTATAGGCTCCAGCGTGAAGAGTTAGAGTATTCCCACTACAAAATTCAGGCTATTGGCGAAATTCAAAAACTTTTATCATTTCGTGCGCCTCTCTCTCCCATGATTGGTTGGGCCGCAACTCCGGAGCTGGCCGTTTCCGTTCTAAAAGAGGTTATTCGCAAAAAGCCGAGTACTATTGTTGAGCTTGGTAGTGGTGTTACAACAATCATCAACGGGTATGCCCTTGAAAAATACAATCCCGCCGGCCGGTTGATAAGTATAGACCATGATGAAAACTTTGCCGCCAAAACTCAAAAAGAAGTAGATCTGCACGGTTTAAATGAATTTACAGAAATCCGGACTTCTCCGATGGAAAGTATAGATGTGGGCGGAAAAACTCATCAGTGGTACTCCCCCTCTTCCCTTCAATTCGATAACAAAATCGACCTATTAATTGTAGATGGCCCTCCCGTAAAAACAGAAAAGCATGCCCGATACCCTGCCTTACCAATGCTTTATGAACATTTATCTGAAATATGCTCAATCATTATTCACGATACAAAAAGAGTCCCGGAGTCAACAATTATATCTCATTGGCTTGATGAGTTTCCGGAGTTTGAACAGGAAGTAATAAACACCGATAAGGGAGTTACGATCTTGCGGCGTGGAGAAGTTTAAGTCAGTTTTTTATCGTTAAAAACTTCATCGACACCCAATCTCTGAATTTCTTCCAGTCATCCGGTGTAATCACCCTGAAGAGTGTTCCAATAACGGCAAAAGAGATCAAAAACAGCACCATTGCCGTAATCAACCCGACAATAATTCGCTCTTCGGCTATAAATGAAAACCGAAAAAGCCAAACCGGGGCAGCCACAAGTATAGAGGTGCCCAGCACTTTCAGGTAGAATGGAAACGGCAGCAC
>SKWF01000288.1 GCA_007129085.1 Balneolaceae bacterium
CACCCCATTTTTCAAACCAGGATCTGAGATAGAGTTGACTTCGAATAAAATTGGACGGTTGTGAACTGGTTCCGTGCCACTCATCCTGAAAGCGCACCATAGCTGTTGGAACACCTAACACCTGGAGTGCATTGTAATACTCTTCAGTTTGTGCCATTGGAGTACGCAGATCATTTTCGCCGGTCATCAGCATGGTTGGGGTTTTGACATTCCCAACATACATAAGGGGAGAGCGCTCCAAGTGCTCGGTGGGATCATCCCATGGGTACTCTTCAAAGTTGTTATACCAGCTAACTCCATCAGTTGTCCCCACGAATGAGATCCAGTTGGTAACCGGACAGTTTGATGATGCAGCCGTAAATCTGTCGGTATGACCAACAACCCAGGCCGTGAGTACTCCACCGCCGGAACATCCGTAAACGTATTTCCGATCTTCATCCACCCAGCCTTTATCGATAATTTTGTCAACACCGGCCATCAGATCATCATAATCTTTACCCGGGTAGGCGTTGTTGATTTCATTCGCGAATTCGCTGCCGTATCCGGAGCTTCCACGCGGATTTGTATAGAGCACGAGGTACCCATTTGCAGCATGTTCCTGCCACGAGTAGCTAAACCCAACACCGTACATTGCGTGTGGTCCACCGTGAATAACAAGCATCATCGGGTAAGTTTTTGATGGATCGAAGTTGGGTGGTTTAACAATCCATCCCTGAATGTCAAGATCATCGGTGGATGTATACCAAATCTCTTCTACTTCGCCTAAATTCACATTGCGTAAAAGATCACCGTTCATATTTGTAAGGCGATCCATGTTGGCTGGTCTATTTGGGTTGATCAGGTAAATATCCCCCGGTTCATGAAATGAGGAGAGAGTTGATGCCAATAACCCGTCATTACTTATAGAAGCTGTACTGATCTGATGAACTCCCTCTGTGATTTGTTCAACACCTCCGCTGGCCGAAACATAATGTACATTACGATTCCCTTCAGAGTTGGCAGTGAAGTAGAGTCCGCTGCTATTGGGTGCCCACATCAGGTTTGAAACCGATCGGTCGAAATCACCGGAAATAACTCTTGGGTTTGATCCATCACGGTTCATGATATAGATATCCCTGTTTCTATAGGTATCGGTGTGAAAATTATCACCCATGAAGGCGATGTAATCTCCATTTGGTGACGGCAGTGGATTGGAGTCAGGTCCGTGCCGGTCGGTGAGCTGTGTGACTGATCCATCCTCAACAGATACGGAATAAATTTCGCTGTGTCGCCATTGTAGTTCGGCATCTTCAACCCGCAGTGATGAGAAGACTAGTTCCCGACCGTCGGCCGTCCATTCTGCCGAAGAGTGATCCCAATCGCCATCGGTGAGTTGACGAACTGCTCCACCGTCTGCTGAAACCACAAAAATATGGGTGTAAGTATCATCCACATAACCCTGGCGATCTCGCCTGTATACGGCCCGTTCCACAACTTTCGGATTTTCCGTCCAGCTTGCACCTTCTGGTCTTGCAGGCATATTTATGGTTAGATCCGGGCTTGTGTTGACTGCCCGATTGAAGGCAATATATTTGCTGTCGGGCGACCACCGGATATTTGATGGTGACTTGGTTAAACGGGTAACCTGGCTGGTGGCTCCTTCATCGTCCATCCAGCGCACATAAATTTGATTCCCATCCGGTTCACCTTCTGCTGTGTATGCAATTCGTGTTCCATCAGGTGACCATGTTGGGTTGGAGCCTTCAGCGATAAAGCGTTTTCGTTCGCCATCACGATTCATGATCCAAATTTCTGATTTTCTGCTGTCATGTTTTTGATCTATCCAGCCGCGTGTATAAACCACATGTTCTCCGTCGGGAGAAATTTGAGGGCTTCCGGCAGACTGAAGCTCCCAATACATATCCAGGTTCAGCATTTTTTCACCTGAATTTGATTGTTGGGCCTGAAGATCTGGGAAAGTAAAGAGAACCAAAACCAGTGCTGACGCAAAAAGCGTAAATAGATTAGAAAGGTATCTGTTATTCATAATAATGAGTTAATTAACGGTAGAGTGGGTACCAACTGTAGCCAGTTAAGAATAAATTGGCACGATCAAAGTTGATCTATCTAATTATATAAAAAAACATCTATAATAAAATTGGGAGTATGTAAAAGGTTTTAGGATACTAAAAGATACCAGCCGGAGTTTTTGCGAAGCTCTATTTATACGCACTTCAATTTTTTAACAGACCGTAAGTAATTTATAAGTAACTATATAGTCACTTTTCCAAAATGTTTTCTGCATTTATTTGTCTATCCTGTTAATAAAGGATCTTGGATTTTCTAATAATAGAGTGTTCCGGTTTTACTCTTTCTCTTCACTATCGCCCAACTTTATTAGCCAATCCCTGTAGGCGGGTGAACTGTAATCTGCGATCCCCTCATTTTTATAGATAATTTGCCCCTCTGCGGAAATTACATAGGTGGTTGGCAGAACTCCACTCCGGAGCATTGATGGAACCCTAGATGCGGGAAAGTGATAAGGCAGCGTGAAGTTTCGTCCCTCCATAAAATTTACCGCAGATTCTCGATCTTCATCCATCGAGAGAAGAATGAACCGGATGTTATCATACTCTGAAAGCTCTGTATAAAGAGATTCAATCGTAGGCATTTCCGCAATACAGGGCGGGCACCAAGAGGCCCATACATTGATAAACGTTATATCGCCTTTATACTCTTCGAAGAGCTGGCGTTCATCATCATTCGTAATCATTTCGAAACGGTAATCTGCTTCCGACAGCATCGGACCATCGGTGGTGGTTGCTACAGGCTTGGCATCAAACAGGCCTGTCCAGAGCATGGCGCGCTGCATGGTGCCGATCACTTCGGTGTGCAGTCCGGTTAGATAAAGTGTTAAAATTACCGCACCGATAGCACCCCACTCCAGCAGGGTCTTTTTTAATGTTGATTGTTTTTTTGGTTCTTTTTTATTCATGATATTCAACGTGTTGAGTAAAATTTTTTAGAATTGTGGAAGCTTAAACCTCAGGTACAGCTTCCACATTGAATTTGAATTAGCGGTTTACAAGAGTTGTTAAAATCGGTTTCAAATCCGCTTTCCGTATCATCCCGGGAATGTAGTGCTCTACTTTTCCCTCTTTATTGATAATAAA
>SKWF01000127.1 GCA_007129085.1 Balneolaceae bacterium
AATTCCGGGCGATTTCGTCAACTTTTTGTGTACGAACTTAAAGGCTGGAAAGCATGGGCAAGCACCATTTTCTGCGCCATTCCTGTCATCGTTGGATTTGTAATCCCGGTCGCCATTTTAGTGGAAATGTTGATCACCAACTTCGATGTTGCCGTCGATGCCCGCTTCTTCCGCTACAGCATGAATACTATTTTGGTTGCTATCATTGCCGGTATTTTAGCTCTTCTCGTCGCGTTAATTATGGCCTACGGCGCGCGATTAAACAACTCATTTATCACAAGAGCAGCCACCCGAATTGGCTCGATGGGGTACGCCATTCCCGGCTCCGTTATTGCCGTGGGAATTTTAATTCCGTTCGGCTGGGCAGATAACACCATTGACAGCTGGCTGCGCGAAAACGTCGGGATATCCAGCGGGCTTATTCTCAGCGGATCTATTTTTGCACTGATTTTTGCCTATATCGTTCGATTTTTAGCCGTCGCATTTAACACGGTAGAAGCGAGCCTCGGGAAAATCACCCCAAATATGGACGAAGCCGCACAGGGAATGGGCTTTCGATACGGCAAAATATTGCGCAAAGTACACATGCCGATGATGTCCGGCAGTCTTTTTGCCGCCATTATGCTGGTTGTTGTTGATGTCATCAAAGAACTGCCCGCCACCATTATCGTGCGTCCATTTAATTTCGATACCCTTGCCGTTCAGGTTTACCGGCTGGCTTCTGATGAACGCCTGGCAGAATCGTCAGGCGCCGCCCTGGCTATTGTGCTGGTCGGGTTGATTCCGGTGATTATCCTCAGTAAATCGATCGCCAAAACAAGACGAACCACCAGCGATTCGTAAAACGCAGCGGTTATATCTCACATCCTCTGAAACGCGCTTTTCACTGGCTCTGTAATCTTTTGACTGTGGATATTTGAGGCTCCCAATTGTATCTTTACGACGCAATATTCAAGAAAATTATGATATAGAATGGCTAAAGAACCCGGTAGAAACGACCCTTGTAAATGTGGCAGCGGAAAGAAATACAAAAATTGCTGTGAAGGAAAAGATGCGTCATCAACCCTCTCAAAAGGAGCTGCAATAAGCTTGGGAATTGCGTTGATTTTCGGACTGTTAATTGTTGGTTTTGCCGTGATGAGTGGAGGAAATCAACCTGAATGTCCTCCCGGAACAAGCTGGTCAACTGATCATCAGCACTGCCATTAAAAATGCTTTTTTGAATAGTTAGACACGCGAAGTCTTTGGTGACTTCACGTGTCTTTTTACTCACTCAACGGGAATAATCGTCAAGTTTAAACTTATCTCCACCCTACCCGGTCCATAAGGCGAATGGCGTCAGGATTATTTCTGCCGTACGACGTTACGTTAACGGCATCACTCTCAAACTCTCCCATCATCTCCAAAACCGGTGGCAGCTCCATATCATCCGAAATTGGGAACTCCATATTGCCGATGGAATAAATTTTTTGGGCTTCATCAGTAGCCAAAAACTCTAAAAATCGAAGGGCATTATCGCGATTCGGGGAATTGGCCGCAATTCCTGCTCCGCTAATATTTACATGAGCGCCACCATATTCTGCCGGTGGAAAGTAGATCTCTACCTGCTCGGCCACCTCCTTATCAGCCGACCGTGAAGATGCTACCAAGCGCCCCAAATAGTAGTGATTGGCCAGGGCTACATCACACAAACCGGAAGCCACAGCTCTCACCTGGTCTGTATCGCCACCTTGCGGTGAACGAGCAAAATTTGCTACAAGATTCGTTGCCCACTCCTCCGTTTCCTCTAAGCCGTGGGTTTCAATCAATGACGCCACGAGTGACTGGTTATAAATATTGTTTGATGAACGTATGCAAAGTCGATCAGCCCACTGCTCATTCCCAAGCTCCCAATAACCTTGCAGATCTTCCGGGTTTACACGCTCTTTATGATAAATCATTGCGCGAACACGTTGCGAAAGGCCCACCCAATAGCCGTCATCATCCCGAAGTTCAGGAGCCACTCTTTCGTCCAAATATTCTGATTTGTACGGTTGAAGAATCCCCGCCTCTTTGGCTCTCCACAATCGGCCCGCATCTACCGTAATAATTACATCGGCCGGGCTATTAATTCCCTCACTATTTATTCGCTCAATGAGTTCATCACTGCTTCCTTCAATCAGGTTTATTTCAATTCCCGTCTCTTCGGTAAATTTATCGAACAGCTCCAGGTCCGTATCATAATGGCGAGAAGAGTAGATATTAACTTCGTTCTTATCAGCACAAGAAAAGAGTAAAAAAGGTAAGGCGAGTAGCGTAACGTATTTGAGCATCTGTTTTGGTGTAGATTATATTCCAAGTTATTTAGACCAATTCTAAATAGATATTCAGTCAGAGTCAACAGGCATTTATAATCAACATAGATCTTTCCTTCTTCTTTACCCCGCACACCATTATCTTCTTGTAAATTTTAGTGCAGAAAACGAGTGTATGAAAAAAATTCTACTGATCCAGACCGGCGGAACCATCGCCATGCATATCGACGAGGGTGAGCCCGAACTCGATACTGATCGTTTTACGGAACTTCTTTTACGGGAAATGCCAGAACTCTCTACCCTGGCTGACATCGAAATTGATAAAGTTTTTTTTGAAGATAGTTCTGATATACAGCATGCCCACTGGAAAATATTAAGCCTTCATATACAGAAACGGTATGATGAGTTTGATGGATTTGTAATTTTGCACGGTACCGATACCATGGCGTATAGTGCATCAGCCCTCTCCTTTGCTTTAAACAACCTTAGCAAACCGGTGATTTTAACCGGCAGCCAGGTACCAATGAGCAATATTCGGAGTGATGCGCGCCGAAATGTCATCAACGCGGTGGAACTTGCTACCCACCCAATTTATGAAGTAGCAATCTGCTTTAATGATCATCTCTACCGGGGAACGCGAGCCACAAAAATGAGCATCGGAGATTTTGATGCGTTTACCTCCCCCAACTTTCCGGCAATTGCAGATATCGGCATTGATATTGAACTATCACAGAGCTGGAAAAAACCGGCACATGATCTGCATGTACACCCGGCTTTTGATGATGCCATCCACCTGGTAAAAATCTATCCCGGTCTGAATCCCAACATGCTCGACTGTTTTGATCTG
>SKWF01000054.1 GCA_007129085.1 Balneolaceae bacterium
GTTTTACTCTCTGCAACTTTTTCAAGGTCAATCAGGCGTGATTCCCAAGTAGGAATTTGCACACCTTTATATCCCAAAGATGCAGCCCATTTACAGATCGCAACGATATCATTAAACGGGGGTTCATCATCAACAAACTGTGCTAAAAATAGTGCGGGTCCTTTTACTGATTTCATCATTTAAATGGTGTCCATTTTGATTCTGATTTATTTGATTCTACCATAGTTGCCACAAAAGCCATTCCCCGCACGCCGTCATCCACATTGGGGAAATCGTAATCTGTAGCTTTAAACGTACCTCCTTTTTGGAAATCTGTTACGGCTCTGTAGAATTCAACGTAGATATTCGCAAACGCTTCAAGATATCCTTCGGGGTGGCCGGCCGGTAACCTGTGGTTTGATGTAGCTGCTTCGGAAAGGTAGCCTGTTCCGGCACGGAGAATTTGTACAGGCTTTTCGTGTAGCTTATACAACAGGGTACTGGGATCGGTATGAGTCCATTCTACCCCTCCTTTTTCGCCGTATACTCTCAGTTTCAGGTCATTCTCTTCACCGGCAGCTACCTGTGTTGCTATTAACACTCCGGAGGCTCCATCTTCAAACTTTAAAAGTGCTGCAGAATCATCGTCAAGCTTTCGGTTTTTTACGGCAATATTTACATCGGCACAAATCTCTGTGATATTAAGGCCACTTACGTATTCTGCAAGGTTCGCAGCATGCGTACCAATATCGCCGATGGCACCACCGGCTCCGGATTTATCAGGGTCTGTTCTCCAGGATGCCTGCTTATTTCCTTCCTGCTCCAGCGGTGTAGCAAGCCATCCTTGTGGATATTCCACAAAAATCTTTCGGATCTTGCCAAGTTTGCCCTCTTCAACAATATGTTTGGCCTCTTTAATCATCGGATAGCCGGTATATGTGTGCGTAAGAGCTAAAATATTCCCGGTCTCTTCAACCACTTTTTTAAGCTCTCTGGCCTCATCAAGCGAAAACACAAGTGGTTTATCGATAATCACATGAAAGCCGCTCTCGAGTGCCAGTTTTGCAGGTTCAAAATGAACATGGTTGGGCGTTACAATCGAAACGGCATCCATCCGCTCATTTTCCGGCAGCTGACTCTCCTTCTCAAACATCTCTTTGTATGAGCCATAAACTCTTGAAGCATCAAGGTTAAGAGTGTTACCCGCCTGCTTTGATTTCTCCGGATTACTACTAAAAGCACCGCATACAAGATCAAAATGCCCATCTAATGCTGCAGCTTTTCGATGTACATCACCAATAAACGCTCCGGGGCCGCCACCGACCATTCCTAACCTTAAATTCCTACTCATGATATCCGTTTTATCTTAGAGTTACTGTTTACTTAATTTTCAATCTTACAGATAAAGAACATACCCAAATTCTGCAAGCGATTCACATCGTTTTACTTGCACTTATCCAACATTAAATGAATATTCACGGAGTTAAGAATGAAAGCGCTACCTGTTATTATTCAGTTAGCCAATTATTTATCATAAACCTATAGACCAAAAAACCTCAACACAATCATGAATAAATTTATAAAGACGCGGCTGAGTGCCATGATGTTCCTCCAGTTCTTTATCTGGGGAGCCTGGTATACGGCTATTGCTGTTTATATGTCCGCTAATGAGATGGCAGATCTCACTCACTGGCCATTTACTGTTAATCCAATTGCAGCCATTTTTGCTCCGTTTTTTGTCGGTTTAATTGCTGACCGCTATTTTGCTACAGAAAAAGTGTTGGGGGTACTGCACATTTTGGGTGGTGTAATTATGTTCTTAACACCTATGGCTGTTGAAGCCCCCCTTGTATTTATTTTAATGCTGCTTGCCTACAACTTGTGTTACATGCCTACAATGAGTTTGGCAAACACGCTCTCCTTTCACAACATTGAAGACCAGGAGAAAGAGTTCCCAATTATCCGCGTATTTGGTACCATCGGGTGGATTGTTGCAGGCCTTATTGTAAGTTTTGTGCTTGTATCATTTGTTGCAGAAGATGTAGTGCCTGAAGCTACTGCACTGCCTCTCTACCTGGCCGCCGGTGGAAGTATTGCTCTTGGTATTTACAGTTTTACACTTCCACATACACCTCCTCCTGCAAAAGGAGAAGCGGTATCTGTTCGCAGTATTGTGGGGGTTGATGCCTTGAAACAGCTTGGAAGTAAGTCGTTTTATATTTTCCTTGCCAGTTCACTTCTGATAAGTATTCCACTTGCCGCCTATTACAATTTCACACAAATATTCTTGGGCGCTACAGGCTTCGAAAATATTGCTGCAACCCAAACCATCGGACAGGTTTCCGAGGTTCTCTTTATGGTCCTCATGCCGTTCTTCTTTGTTCGGCTGGGAGTTAAATGGATGTTGGGAATCGGTATGCTTGCATGGGTTGCCCGCTACGCACTTTTCGCTATGGGTGCCCCTGATGCCATCACATGGATGATTATTGGTGGTATTGCACTGCACGGTATCTGCTACGACTTCTTCTTTGTAACCGGTCAGATTTATGTTGATCTGAAATCGAACGACAAAGTTCGTGGGCAGGCACAAGGTTTGATTGTGCTGATAACCTACGGTGTCGGTATGTTGGTTGGTGCACAGCTTGCAGGAATTACCTATAACCAATTCCTCGGCGACCAGGCAGCACTTACACTCGATCAATGGTACCAGTTCTGGTGGATCCCCGCGATCTTCGCAGCTGTAATCTTCTTCCTCTTCATATTCACTTTCCATGATAAAGATGCAGAAGAGCAGGTGAAGGATGAAGATGTAAGTGCCTTCTAAAAGAATCTAACTTTCAGATAATTTAGAATAGAAGCCACGTGTAAAAGCGTGGCTTTTTTATTTTAGAGCTGAATCGTCAGTCTTGAATTACTTCTTATTCTTCTCTTCAATCCAGCGAGACATATATTTTGTGCTTGCCGTTGTATGATGTCGCAACATCATTCCCGTGAAGTTATTCTCTCTATGACTTTCAATATCTTTTTGTAGTAATCTGGTACGCTCTATAAATCCATTTTTAAAGGTGGATTTATCAAACCGTTGGTTGATGATCGTCGCCCCCCTCTTTCTGCACTTTTCCCACACCTCCCGGTTTGAGTATAAATTAACCGCAGCCTCA
>SKWF01000052.1 GCA_007129085.1 Balneolaceae bacterium
GCAATTTGCTCGCCGTCAATCAGTACCAATCCGTCAAGTGTAAAGTCAACTTCTTCATCTTCCTGAATCACTCGTGGTTCATTCCGGGTCAATTTTCCACCCAGTGTAATGGTGTAGGAGTGATATTCGGAGTTTTTCTCTACATAGGCGATCGGCCGAGATACGTGAACCGCACTCAAACTGTCTCGCTGTATTCTGGCGTGATGGATATGCGCCCCTTCCTTCACTTTAATTTCGCAAACGGGCACGGTCATATATGCATTTTCTGCCAAACCTATATGATCTTCAATAATCGTCACATCCGACTCCTCTTCTGCCACAACCAACATCCGTGGTGTAGCTACATAAGGTTTTTTCGAATCTGTGTAGAGATTCAGTACATGAATCGGTGCTTCTGCCTTGGCTTCTTTCTCAAGATGGATAAAAACCCCATCTTCGAACATCAATCCGTTATAATGCACAAACGGATCATTTTCGTAATTCACTAAGTTGTTGAGATACTCTTCAACATTTTTATCATCCAGGTGATCAGAGAGATTTCCAACCGTTACGCCGTTACCCAGCCCACCGATTGAGGAGTACTTTTCCTGGTATTCACCATTGATAAATACAAGCCTACTGCGGTCAGACTCCGGGATGTAGTACTCTTCCACATCCGTTGCAGGTAATAAGCCTGCTTCTTCAAACGGTACAAAGTCCGTACGGGTCATCGGTTTGATGTCAGTAAATCTCCAATCCTCCATCTTCCTTGTTGGAAATGGAGCCGAATTCAATTCAGCCAAGCTGGATTCACGGATTTTCTTCACAAACGCACTTTCACTGTCCGGTGCGTTCTTCGCCAGATCGTGCAAAAATGATGGTTCTATCTTTGTAGGATGTCCCATTATTTACCCTCTCCATTTACTGTTCCATATGCGTTTAACCATTCATAACCTTTCTCTTCTAGCTTGATGGCTAACTCTTTATCGCCGGACTTGGCAATTCTTCCACCAATCATTACGTGTACAAAATCAGGCTCGATATAGTTTAAGAGTCGTTGATAGTGAGTAACCAACACAACGGAATTATCATCGCCATGCAGCTGCTTAATTCCATTTGCCACTACCTGCAAGGCATCAATGTCGAGTCCGGAATCGGTCTCGTCCAAAAATGAGAGTTTTGGCTGAAGAACCGCCATCTGGAAAATCTCATTACGTTTTTTCTCACCACCTGAAAAGCCAGCATTTACGCTACGGTTTAAGAATTCAGGTGCCATTTGAACCAACTCCAGTTTGTCTTCAATATAATCTTCAAACTGTAGCGGGTCGAGCTCTTCTCGTCCACGCGATGCAGCAATCGTATTATACGATTCACGCAGAAGAGTACTATTAGTAACTCCCGGCACTTCTACAGGATATTGAAAAGCGAGAAAAATCCCTTTGTGGGCTCTCTCATCAGGATCCAACTCCAAAATGCTTTCTCCATTATACAGGATGTCTCCCTGGATCACTTCATATTCAGGATGACCGGCCACAACTTTGGAAAGGGTACTTTTACCACTTCCATTGGGCCCCATTATGGCGTGAATTTCGCCTTCGTTAATCGTTAAATTAACACCATTCAGAATTTTTTCCCCTGAACCCTCTACTTCAACATGTAAATCTTTAATTTCTAACACAGTTCTGTCTTTTTTTAATGTTTAATTTTTTGTTCGAAATGTCTCTTCCCAACTAAATTCGGGGAAGACAATAATTCAACTCGAAGAATTATCCAACGCTTCCTTCAAGCTTAATGCCGAGCAGTTTATTCGCTTCAACTGCAAATTCCATAGGCAATTCTTTCAATACTTCTTTACAGAATCCATTTACAATCAGCGAAATGGCATCATCTTCACTTAAGCCACGCTGTTGCAGGTAAAAGATTTGATCCTCTCCAACTCTGGAGGTCGTAGCCTCATGCTCAACCTTTCCGGTTGGATTTGCAGATTCTATATATGGAAATGTGTGAGCACCTGAAGTTTGGCCTATCAGCATTGAATCGCACTGTGAGTAGTTTCGTGCATTCTCCGCTTTTTTACTGATTTTCACCTCACCACGATAGCTATTATCGGACTCCCCGGCAGAGATCCCTTTTGATATGATGGTACTTTTCGTGTTTTTACCAATGTGGATCATCTTTGTACCGGTATCCGCCTGCTGACGTTTACTGGTTACCGCTACGGAGAAAAATTCACCAACGGAATTATCCCCTTTCATAATTACACTTGGATATTTAAGCGTAACTGCAGAACCTGTCTCCAGCTGCGTCCAGGAAATTTTTGAGTTATCCCCTTTGCAGAGTCCTCGTTTGGTCACAAAATTAAAAATACCACCTACCCCTTCTTCATTACCGGAATACCAGTTCTGAATGGTAGAGTACTTAATTTCAGCATTTTCCATCGCCACAAGCTCTACAACCGCAGCGTGCAGCTGATTTTTGTCATACATGGGTGCGGTACACCCTTCCAAGTAACTTACATGGCTATTCTCTTCGGCAATAATGAGCGTTCGCTCAAACTGCCCTGAATCCATGTTATTGATACGGAAATATGTAGAAAGCTCCATCGGGCAGATGGTGTCTTTCGGTACGTAGCAGAAAGATCCATCAGAGAAAACCGCTGAGTTTAATGCTGAGTAAAAGTTATCCTGCGCCGGTACTACTGAGCCCATGTACTTCTTCACAAGCTCGGGGTACTTTTTAATCGCTTCAGATATGGAACAGAAAATCACTCCTGCTTCAGCCAGTTTCTCTTTAAACGTGGTGAAAATTGAAACACTGTCAAATACTGCATCCACCGCTACACCTGAGAGCATTTTCTGCTCTTCCAGGGGGATACCGAGTTTGTCGTAAGTTTCTTTAATTTTTGGGTCGATATCATCAAGACTATCTACCTTCGGCTTATCCTTTGGCGATGAGTAGTATTGAATTTCATCAAATTTGGGACTTTCGTACGTGGCGTTGAACCAGTCCGGCTCTTCCATTTTTTCCCACTTACGAAAAGCTTTTAAACGAAACTCGGTCATCCACTCCGGTTCCTCTTTAATTGCAGAAATTTTCCGAACAATATCTTCATTTAATCCCTTCGGAAAATCTTCATATTCAATATCTTTGGA
>SKWF01000151.1 GCA_007129085.1 Balneolaceae bacterium
ACAAACTTGTTGAAGAGGCAGTTGGATAATTAGGATAGGCTTTCAAAATAAAATGGCGATTGATGTTATGTCAATCGCCTTTTTTTATGCATTGATAAAATGTGCTGAAATCAGTCTATTATCTCAAACCGTTTTGCACTCCCTTACAGATACGACTCACGGCATCGTGGCTGTGCAGGCTTTCCATATGCGCACATCGAACCACAAAATCAAAAATCTCATCTTTTGCGTTTAACTCATCGTACAACAGGCGAGCTGCATCTTCCACAAACTTTTGATAGGCACCATTCATCTCAGCGAATGCCTGCTCATCTTCCCGCTTAACCATCACTTGGGTTTCTGTATGGAGCGCATTTTGGCAAATTTCCACGATATCATCCACAAACAGATCGTCATTCAATTCTATTGTGAGTGAAGCAACACTTCGCTGGCTGTGAGGTATCGTAGCTACATCTCTGGTTTCGCGAGCGTGCTCCGCCAACTCATACGAGCAGGGGCATGCACTACTGTAGACAAACTCGAGATGAACAAATTTTCTAAATCGACCATATTCATCCATTTTCCCTTCGAAGGATATATCATAATACTGATACCCCTCCAATCCCGATCGAAGGCTTTGCTTCATCATCGGATAGCTGAATGAGAGTTTCAGAAATGCTGTTTTGCTATCGAGCTCTTTTTTATATGCACGAAGAATCTCCTCGATTTTACCGGGATAAAAGACGTCGTTTTGAAATTCGTAAAACGTCCTCATTATTCGGCTCATGTTGATCCCCTTCTTCCCGGCATCAAGCCCAACATAACCATCTACAGAAGTTTCTAACGTCAACAGTTCACCATCTGGGGTTGCATACTTTAATGGAACTCTGAAATTAGAAATACCAACCTGTTGGATAGGTACATTCGCGCCTTCAATCAGCGATGATGGACCATTTTGAAGGTCAGGCAAGCTGTCTTTGTATTGATCTGTTACAGTAAAAGTGGGGTCGTAAAAGCGTTTTAGAGATGTTGAAATCATAATTTTGGTAGCTGAGCATTTTAAGAAATGCGAGGGTTAGGACAATATTCAGCAACGTTTCGCTCTGTTTCGAAAAGCTTCACAGAGTAGAGCCGAGACGAGCCATAAGATTCGTTATTGATATTATCTTCAAGTTCCTGGAAAAATGCTTTAACCAAATTCTCTGCCGTAGGAATAATACCTTCCAAAAAAGGCACTTCTACATTCAAATTCTTGTGGTCACACTTGTCCAATATTTTCTTTTCAATTATTCCATTCAATACTCCTAAATCGATCACATAACCTGTCTCGGGATCTGCCTCACCCACAACTGTAACCTCCAGGTTATAGTTATGTCCGTGCCAATTTGGGTTATTACATTTCCCAAAAGTTTTACGATTCCACTCATCCGACTTATCCGGATTGTGAAGTCTGTGAGCTGCATTAAAATGCGATTTTCGAGTTACGTATATCACCGTTTTAGAAGTAGATGTTTAAAATTGTACCCTCTCAACGTTCTGATTAATCAGTGGGTTCCCGTGATATTGGCTTTATTTCCATCTAATAAAAAAGACTCCGGATAAGCAGAGTCTTTTTAAAAAATTATCGATTGATAAAAAAATTAAAACTGATTTCAGACCCTTTGGCTACTCATTTGATTTATCTTCAGATTTGTCAACATCTTCTTCTGACTCTTCCGTTTTTTCAGTAGGAGATTCCTGGTTGTCTTCTTTTCCGTTTTGATTCGAAAGCTTTTTATCATTTTCGCTACTCTTACCATCTTCAAATATCTCTTCGGGATATTCTCCCTTAGGTTTATCTCCCAATAGTTCACGGATATCGTAGTGATTAATCACTTCTTTATCGAGAAGCGTCGTCGCCATTTTTTCAAGCTTGTCTTTATGCTCGATCAATAGATCATATGTACGCTTATAATTCATTTTAATAATATCCTGAATAGCCTGATCAATTCGCTGAGCAGTATTTTCAGAATACTTTTTGTTGAATCCGTAGCTATTATTGGGGTTGTTGGAATCTTTAAGTGATAAGTATCCAAGTTCATCACTCATTCCATATTCCGCAACCATAGCAAACGCCATTGTAGTAATACGTTCCAGATCATTTTGTGCACCGGTTGATATTCTGCCAAATATTATTTCTTCAGCTACCCGTCCACCCAACAACGCACAGATTTTGTCATTCAGCTCTTCAGTGGTCATCAAAAAGCGATCCTCGAGCGGTGTTTGTAGTGTATAACCAAGTGCTGCCAGTCCACGAGGCACAATGCTTACTTTGAGCACGGTATCTGTGTGTTCGAGATACCATCCCACGATTGCGTGACCAGCTTCATGATACGCCACAATTTTTCGTTCGTGTGGATTGATGAGTTTATTCTTTTTCTCCAACCCTGCTACTACACGCTCGATAGCATCCTGAAAATCGATCATTTCTACCGATTTCTTATCTCGTCGAGCAGCCATCAAGGCAGCCTCGTTACAGAGATTTGCAAGTTCTGCACCTGCAAATCCGGGAGTTTGAGATGCAAGCACTTTAAGATCGATGTCTTCACCAAGCTTCAATTTCTCGGCATGAACTTCAAGAACTTTCATTCGCCCTTTTAAGTCCGGTTTGTCAATCAATATCTGCCTATCGAAACGGCCCGGTCTCAACAGAGCCGAATCAAGCACATCGGGCCTGTTTGTAGCCGCCATGATAATTACACCATTGTCGGATTTGAACCCGTCCATTTCACTCAAGAGCTGATTGAGCGTGTTTTCACGTTCATCATTAGAACTCATTTGCATTCCACCGCCGCGTGTTCGACCGATAGAATCAATCTCATCAATAAATATGATGCATGGTGCTTTCTCTTTCGCTTGCTTAAAAAGATCACGAACTCTTGCTGCTCCAACACCTACAAACATTTCAACAAAATCGGAACCACTCAATGAAAAGAACGGCACATCTGCTTCACCGGCTGTTGCTCTTGCAAGCAATGTTTTACCTGTTCCCGGAGGTCCAACTAATAGTACACCTTTCGGTAGTGTGCCACCGAGGTTTGTAAATTTTTTCGGATCATTTAAAAATGCTACCACCTCTTCAACTTCAGCTTTTGCCTCTTCAAGGCCGGCCACATCTTCAAACGATACTTTCGTTTCAGTCTGTTTATCATAAAGTGATGCCTTGTTTTTCCCGATATTCATCATTTTCTGGCCGGGATTCATCCGCTTAAAGATAAATATCCAGAATGCAATAATTAATGCAATCGGAATCAACCAGATGAATATTCCGCTGAACCAATCTTCCTCAATTTTTACATCATACACTACACCGTACTCATCAAACAGCGCACGAACCTCATCCCCCTCGAGCATAGTAGTGCTGAATCTGGGGACAGAGGGTTCAGATGATTGCCATCTGCTTTCTGTCTCCTCAGGCTTTTCTACAATTCCATCTTCAATAGCTTTATCGGTGTACTCACCGGTAATCTCTGCATTATTGGTAATAAGGATCTCTTTAATGTATCCCTCCTCCACATACTCAAGAAATTCACTGTATTTGATCCTCTCAGAACTATCGCCCGGAGCTACAAGAAAATTAAAGCCTATTAATACCAAGAAAAGGACCACATAAATCCAGATAGGAAAACGAGGTCGTTTCTTGTCGTTCTTCTTGCCGTCTTTTTTAAAAGAATCTTTTTTATCTGTTTTCTTCGTCATTTAAATATATTGAGTCACGAGATAGCCTTAAATATAAGGCTTTTTAAAGAATAGTATTACCGATCTTTATTTTTTTACGATCTAAAGACGGTTAAAGTAAACGAACCTAATGCCGGTTTATGGTTATTTAAAAATATCAATTTCTATTGATTTATCTTCACCGGTATTAATTGTTAGTTTTTTGTCTTTTGATGCGATTTTACCGATCACTGAAAAATCTTCAAATTCTGTTTTAAGCTTTTCTACCTGCTCTTCAGCCAAAGTAAAAGCCATTTCAAAATCTTCACCTCCGTAAAATGCGTACTTATCTACATCTTCTTGCATTTCATCGGCAACATTTCTGGTTTCATACGCTATTGGAACAGCCGGGGAGTATATTTCCATTCCAACTTGTGACTGGTTTCCCAAAAATTGTAATTCATTAACAATACCCTGTGTGATATCAATCATACTTGATGGGAGAATATCTGCCTTCTTAAATGCTTGTACGATATCAAACCTTGCTTTAGGCACTAACTGGCGCTGAACAACATATTCATATTTTTCTAAATCGGGCTGAAAATGTTGTTCACCTGAATCTTTCCATGATTTTTTTTCACGTAACAGAATACGCAATCCTGCTAATGCTCCACCAAGATCACCTGTAACACAAATAACATCCCCTTTTTTTGCTCCTGACCTGTATACAACTCGTCCCTTATCAACCAAGCCGGTAGCTGTTACAGAGATGGCTAATATCTGTTGAGAAGCAGTAGAATCCCCTCCTGTAACTTGTACATTATAATCTTTTGATGCAGCCTCTATACCGTGGTAAAGCTGCTCCATCATCTGCACAGAATATTTATTCGGTACAGCTATATCAACTAACACTTGCTGAGGTTCTGCATTCATGGCATATATGTCACTCACTGCAGCTGTAACAATTTTATATCCTAGATGGTGAAAAGGTGTGTAGGTTAAATCGAAATGTACCCCTTCAAGGAAAATTTCAGATGTAGTACAGAACAGTTGATTATCCGCTGCAGAAACAACTGAACTATCATCACCAATTCCACAAACTACGTCATCTCTTTGGTGAGACAATTTTGCATCGAATCGATTAATTAAACCGGTAAACCCGATTTCCTGGATTGAATTAAATTTTTGATCTGCCATGTTATCTAAAATAAAAAAGGCATTTGCACATAGTGCAGATGCCTTTTAGTTATAAAGTTAAAGTAAAGAATTATATATCGCGAAGGGTAGAGTAATTAATTCTGAGTGTACCGGCATGTCTGAGTTCTTGTTGAACGTCAGTTATCATACCAAATTCAGAGTTTTCATCAACTCTAAGAGATACAATCAATCGGGGTTCTTCCATTAGTTTATCATACATGATATTTCTAATGGAGCCGATATCATCAATTAAAGAGTCGTCTATTTGAACTCTGGTATCACCTAACTCTCCTCCGCCCAATCTTTCAGGACCGATGTATATATAACTTACTAATCGCTTTTGCTCTATTTTTTCGATGTTTTCAGCACTGGTGTAATCGATTTGCACCTGAAGCTCTACTTCCCGCAGAACGGTAGTAACCATGAAGAAAATGAGCAGCATAAAAACAATATCGGGCATTGCGGATGTTGGTACACCCTGCTTCGATTTTGCTTGTTTTTTCTTAAACTTACTCATTTTAATTAACCCTCATCTGGTTCTGCGATTGAAATTTGCTTAGGATAAGCATCCCGGATTTCATCCTGTTCTACACTATCATCTTCAAGTGCGGAATATGGAACTCCAAATCGATCTTGCGAAGCTTGGTCGCGTAATTCATTGTATGCGCCCATTACTTCATCAAGCATATCTATATAAACACTGTAGGGTGTTCGTCTATCTGTTTTAATAGAGACGATTGCATCCTCAGGTGATTCTGATAAGTTTGGATCTACACCGTTATTATCTACGAATTCTCTAACTCGTTGTCGTACTTCCGGAATTGCAGAAGGCTCTTCATTAATAAGAACCATTCCCTGAGCGTTTACCAAAATATTCATCAGGTTACGCTCTCGTACCGGAGGTGGTTCAACGTCATCAGGTATTGGTGGTAAAACCATTCCAATACCTGCATCAACGTCGATTGTTGTAACAACAAGAAAGAAAATCAACAGCAAGAATGCGATATCCGCTAATGAGGACCCTTCAATTTCGGGGACTTCTTTTTTTCCTTCTTTATTGAACATTTAATTATAATTTAAAGGTTCCACGAGTGCTTGAAATGACAATCGCGAGAGCCATAAGGCCCATCATAATGAGAAGAGTAGCCATTGCAGCTTCTCCATATTGTCCAAAAGATGCATATGATACTCCAAATACTGCAGCTGGAACTATCATAACGGACACCCTTTTGACGTCGGACCTACCGTTAATAACGTTTTTGATTCCGACTCCCAGAGTAGCTACTACTCCGATCGCTATCAAACCCAATGCCAAACCTATTGCTATATTAGCAGCCATAATTCTTAGATTTAAAAGTTAAAATTAGGTATTGAGTTCTTAGCTTTCGTCTTCTTCGTTTTGATCAGGAACAATTTGCTTTCCTTCTTTCATCAGAATAATGGAATCAATTAGAGTAATTGAACTCTCTTCCATATCGGCAATAATTCGATCAATTTTAGACACACAGTAGTTATACCCAATCTGCAGGATAATACCGGCCATCAAACCAGATGCGGTTGTTAGAAGCGCAATCTTAATACCACGAGCAACCAAACTTGGTGAAATATCAGCGGCGGCTTCAATAGCGTCAAACGCCTCAATCATACCAATTACAGTTCCGAGGAATCCAAGAAGCGGAGCAATCGAAATAAATAGTGACAACCATACTAATCCTCTTTCAAGGAAACTCATTTCAATTGAGCCATAGGTTGTAATTGCTTTCTCTGCTGCCTCTACTCCTTCATCAGCTCGCATTAAACCAGCCTGAAATACAGAAGCAATTGGGCCACGTGTTTGTGCACAAAGTTCTTGTGCGGCGGGAATTCCACCATCTTGCAGTGCCTGCTGCACATCAAGAATAAATTTTCGTGTATTAATGTCTGCCAGGTTGAGTGTTATTACTCTTTCAAGAAAAATAGCAAGACCAAGAATGAGGGCAATCAATACCGGCCACATCCATTCTTCACCTTCGTTAAATTTTTCTACTAACACATTAAAAAAGCCAGCATCAGATCCAGCCTGGAGGAAAAAGTATCCGAAATCTGCTCCCATTTGAAGAACTGACTGAGCTATGAATGAAGTCATAAGGTTACTCCGCGTTATGTTTTGGTTATTCGCTTAAAATTAAAGCAAAATGATAGATCATTTGAATCTAAATGTCAAAGTGCTGAATATCATTTAACACTCATTAAACATTCAACTGATCTTCATTATATAATTTAAATTTGTGCACTTAATATATTAGATGAATGCATTAACTACCAAACCGAATATCTGATTTATTAAATTTTTTAAAATCACCGCTCAACTCCATTATTTTCAAAATCCGTTCGCTTTTTTATAAATAGAATTTTAAGCCTTATTGTAAAAAACCAACCGAAAGACAAGCCCCACCCCTGCTAAGAGCAATAATAACAGGCTAATTACAAATGCTTTCCTATTTACAAATAGAGAGTTAATGATTCTATTTTCTTCATTACTTTCATCAAAACCATCAAACGGAGTATCTGAGAGGCCGGCTACTTCAATATTTTTGTGCACGCTTTTTACCTTGGGTGGCAGGCAAGATTTATCATCACAGACTTGGTATAGTATGTCTATCTCTAGTTCCTTAACTCCCTGAACATTCTCTCGAAATGCAACGGGAATTGTAAACTCTGCTTCATTGGAATGCCATCCTAATTTCTCATTGAAATTAGGGTCCAAAACAATTTTAGCCTCTGTCTCTTTTATCTCACCGGCTATCCCGGCATAATCGTTGGTAACAGATAGGGTTGTGGGGTATGGCCCTGCATCGGGATCATTTAGTGATGAATAGAGATGCCAATCTTCATCAATAATGGCCTTTACAGTTATAGAGAATATCTCACCCGCCTTAACTTGATCAGGTGCGTTAGAGATAGAATAGCTTACCGGATCTAACAGTTGTGCCTGAACAAAAAAAGGGGATAGTACGATAAGTACTACCCCCGTGATAAATGATTTAACATTCATTTTTCAACAACTAATCGGAAGACTTAACAACCCACACTTTTACCTGTGGTTTGAGGTCGCCTAAAAGATCTACAGTTGCTGTATACTCACCAAGTGTTTTGATATCCTGGTCGAGTGAAATCTTTCTTTTGTCAATTACGATACCTCTCTCTTCAAGTGCTTCAGCTACTTGAATGTTAGTTACAGTACCGTGAATTTTTTCATCCTCCCCTACTGTAGCAGGAATAGTAACGGATGCGATTTCTAACTGTTGAGCTAATTGCTTCGCTTTCTCAACAGTAAGCTCGGCGCGTTGTTCAGCCTGTTTCTGTAGGTTTTCGTACTCTTTAATTGCACCGGGTGTTGCCATAACAGCTTTGCCGTGCGGAATTAAATAATTTCTTCCGTAGCCACCTTTCACATCTACAAGATCACCGGGTGATCCTAAATGTTCTACTTCTTCTTTTAAAATAAGCTTCATATCTCTGTTTACTCCTAGTCTATCTAAGGTTTTCGGTTACGTACGGAATCAGAGCCATAAATCGAGCTCTTTTAACGGCAGTTGACAGCTGGCGCTGATGCCGTGCACTATTACCTGTAACTCGTCTGGGTAATATTTTACCCTGATCGTTTATAAATTTCATCAGAGTTTCGGTGTCTTTGTAGTCGATATACTCAATACCGGCTTTAGTGAACTTACACTCTTTTGTTTTTAAATGTCCTTTCTTCGGGTGTGATGGATTGTTAATCATAGTGGTATAGCTTAATTATCGTCTTCAGTTTCTTCTTCGGTCTCCTCAAAAATCACGGGCAAATCGCCTTTCTTTTTCAGGTCGTAATGACGCTCCATTTTGGCGTCATATTTCAGCGTTAGATATCTCATGATATCATCATTGATTCTCATATTACGCTCAACTTTTTCAATTGCTGAATGAGGAGCATTGAAGAAGATATTTACGTAATAGCCGCTGCTTTTTTTGTCAATATCATAAGCTAAGGGCTTTGTACCCCACTCATCTACATCTACAACTTCACCATCATTACTTTCAATTTGTTTATTTACAAAATCGACAAGCTCTTTGAACTTATCATCATCCAGAACGGGGTTCAGGATGTAAAGCATTTCATAGAATTCTTTTTTCATACGATATGTTTTCTTTGGTTGTATTCCATTATTGGAAACAGTCATTGTACGTTCCGTCAATGACAGAGCCTCAAAATATAGGCAATGTTTGATTAATTAACAATGGAGTAACCGGCGTGACCGGCTACTCACATAGATGTGTTTTTACAAGCTGTAGTAAGAAGAGATTAACTCAATAAGACCGGAAAATGGTAATACCGGCTCAATTCCGTAATAGAGTGTTAAAGCTGCCATAAGCACAACTGCAGATGAGAATAACAGGCTTGCAGGCTTTAAACTGTACTCCTTGTGGGAATCTTTGAAAAAGAGGTAAACCATTACTCTTAAGTAGTAGTAAGCACTGGCCGCACTTGCCAGAACACCTATTATTGCCAACGGTATTAACCCGGCGTTTATCGCTGCTGCAAATACATAATACTTACCTACAAAACCGACAAATGGTGGAATACCTACCAGTGAAAAGAGGAATATTGAGAGAAGAACTCCCATAAGAGGGAACTTAAATCCAAGACCGGCATAACTTTCAATTTCTGTAAAATCGAGGCCCTTATTTCGCTCGTAGTATGCGATTACACTAAATGCACCTACGTTCATTACGGTGTATGCGAATAGATAATATAGTACCCCTGTAAATCCTTCAGGTGTTCCTGCCGCCAACCCAACAAGCAGATAACCTGCATGTGCAATACTTGAGTATGCAAGCATTCTTTTCACATTGTCTTGTGCAAGAGCAATAAGGTTACCCACTACCATTGTAAGAATGGCAACAACCTGAATTACGTTTGTCCAAATATCGGTATCTGATTCCGGCAGCATACGCGACATAATCAAAACAAAAGCTACAAATGTGGCAGATTTTGCCGCTGTAGCCATAAATGCGGTAAGTGTTGTAGGCGTCCCTTGGTACACATCGGGAGTCCACATGTGGAACGGAACAGCACCTATTTTAAAGAAGATTCCTACCAGTAACAGAGCAGATCCTCCCATAAACATAAGAGTTGGCTCCGCAACTGCAGCAATTTCTGTCAGGTTAGTGTGACCCGTTGCTCCATAAATAAGAGCGATTCCATAGAGTAAAAAACCGGTGGCAAATGCTCCTAATAAAAAGTACTTGAGTGCAGCTTCGGCTCCTGTTTTCTTATCCTTAATAAGTCCGGCTATCACATACAGACAGATCGACATCGTTTCGAGGCCGAGAAAGAAAGAGATTAAATCATTTGCAGATGCAAGAGCCAGCATTCCAACAATAGAAAGTAAAATCATTGAGTACACATCACCACGGTGGAGATCTATCTCCATCAAATAGTCGCGCGATACAACAACACTGAATAGTGATCCCAATAGAATTACAACTGCACCAAACGATGCTACACCTCCGTAGACAATCATTCCGGTAAACGCGGTACCTGAATCTCCAAATAGCGCTGCTATAGCAACACCTAATGCTGCCAGGATACCGGCAATTGTTAATCCGTAAATCTGATCTGCACTTTTCTTATATGCCTCCATCAAGAGAGCAATTAACCCGACTACGGCAATAATTACGCCGGGTAGAAAAGCAATTATATCGTGCATGTAATCCATTCTAATATGTTTTGTAAACCGTG
The DNA here is from genome assembly GCA_007129085.1 of Balneolaceae bacterium. GTDB lineage: Bacteria > Bacteroidota > Rhodothermia > Balneolales > Balneolaceae > SW132. The sequence continues at coordinate 10,637 of SKWF01000151.1, forward strand.
TCTATCGCTTTGGCAAGCGAAATATCTTTTTCTGTTACTTTATCACCGGCATCGTGAGTACTTAAACTGATTGATACCGATTTATATACATTTGAAATTTCGGGGTGATGACCTTGGTCTTCCGCTTCAAATCCTATTCGAACGATGAAAGAAAGTGCCGTTTTAAAATCAGCAAATTCAAAGTCCCGATGGATCTTATCCCCTTCAAAATTCCATTCGGAAAGATTTTTCAGCGACTTTTCAATTTCTTCTTTTGATAATGGTTTCATAATGGCTCCTTAGTCTTTTAGTACAATGTTGGATTCATCATCTGCCTGCAAACCGTACAGCTTAGCTGTCCAGTCTGGTGTCTCCTTTTTTACGGTTTGCTCAACCACTGCAATGCTTTTCTCTTCGCTTGTCATAAGGAAGCTATCCACCCACTCTTCTGAGTACTGAGTAAAATCAACAGGACGTATTCCAATCCAAATCATGAAAAACACAAGTGGGATTAGCAGCCCGATTTCACGAGCGTTTAGATCCACCATGTTCTTATTCTCTTCTGTTTCAAGCGGGCCAAACATTACTCGTTGATACATCCACAGCATGTAGGCCGCTGCAAGTATCACACCAATTGTAGCGATTACAGCATACCAGTGATTGCCTAACAGTTCAGAATTGAATGATCCCAAGAGAATGAAAAACTCACCGATAAAACCGTTCAATCCGGGAAGGCCGATTGAAGCCAACGTGGTAATTAAAAAGAATACAGCAAGTACCGGAACTGATTTGGCTATTCCGCCAAAGTCGGCAATCATTCGAGTGTGTCGGCGGTCATAAATCATCCCGACGATTAGGAAGAGTGCTCCGGTTGCAAGGCCGTGGTTTACCATCTGAATAATAGCCCCCTGAACGCCAATGGCGTTGAAAGCAAAAATTCCCAGCACTACAAAGCCCAAGTGACTTACCGAGGAGTATGCAACTAATTTCTTAACATCTTTCTGAACCATTGCCACAAGTGCACCATATATAATTCCAATAACAGCAAGTGTAGCAAGCCACGGTGCAAATTCCATAAAGGCATTTGGGAAAATCGGCAT
>SKWF01000076.1 GCA_007129085.1 Balneolaceae bacterium
CTCCCTGGATGACTTTTTTGAGCTGATGTAACAGAAGTCAATGCGATAATTATTAATAACTATTCAGGTTCAAGAGATAAAAAATGAATGAACGGATAGCATTGCGAAGAAGTTTTCCCCAATCCAAAGTCAATTCATATACATTTTAGATTAAATTTTATCATGACGAAGCAGAACGAGCATATTCATCAAAAAGAGAGAACATCCTGGAGATCACGGAAAGTGGCTATTGTAGGGGCAGGTGCCGTGGGCGCTACGTTTGCGTACGCCATGGCGCAAAATGGAGCGGCGGAGGAGATATGCCTGATTGATCTCAATGAAGAGCTCTGTAAAGGTCAGGTACTGGATTTGGCTCATGGACTACCGTTTTATCCAACCATAGATATTTATGCCGGTACTGAAGAGGATTATGCGGATGCCGATGTTATTGTGATCACAGCGGGAGCTGCACAGAAAAAGGGTGAGACGCGACTTGATTTGCTAAAGAAAAATAGTGCGATTATTGAGGGAATTGTGGATCAAATTACTGCTCAAGATTCAAAAGCTACTATCGTTGTTGTGACGAATCCGGTAGATATACTTACGAAAATTGCACTGGAGCGATCGGGGTGGGATCGCGGTAGGGTGATAGGTTCAGGGACAGTGTTGGACAGTTCCCGTTTTAAATTTCTATTAAGTGAATTTTTTGATGTATATGTCGGTAGCATTCACGCATACATTTTGGGAGAGCACGGCGATAGTGAGTTTGCCGCCTGGTCGATGGCAAATATATCAGGTGTACAGCTTGATGAATACAGCAAACAGCTCGGTATTGACAATTGGCCGGAAAAGAAGAAAGAGATTGAACAGGAGGTTCGGGACTCCGCTTATCATATTATTGATTATAAAGGTGCCACGAACTTTGGCGTTGGGTTAGCTTTGGTTCAGATTGTAAGTGCTATTCTTAAAGATCAACGGCGAGTTTTGACGGTATCGTATCACCTCGAAGATGAGTACAATATCAATGATATATGCTTAGCTACACCTTGCCTGATTTCTCAAAATGGTGTAGAATCTATTGTTGGAACAGAATTAACAGAAAAAGAACGGAAAAAGCTTGTCCGATCGGCTAACATACTAAAAAACGAATATGCTGATCTAAAAAATAGCGGGTAATAATTTATTTATGATAGTAAAATTGATTTAATTTAGATTAGCTGCAGTCATTGCGACAGGTGTAAAAATTTGATCAATCACGAGAATAGAACCGGCAAGAGTTCGGGGTGAAATTTAATCACGTTGATTTACAACCTTCAAAAAACGCAGAAGGATCATGTTAACGTAAATTCTAACAATGTTTCAGGCACGTAAAGAGAGACCGAGGGCGCCCAAGAAAGAGATTTTTGGCTGGGCAATGTTCGATTTTGCCAATCAGGCCTACACGCTGTTAATTATTACCGTAATATTTCCGGTTCTGTTTACTACTGTAATTGTCGGGGATGGAGGTGATGATTACCGATTGGGCAATCTGCTATGGAGTATTGCACTCTCCATCAGTTACTTAATGGTGGTACTTACCGGTCCGGTTCTCGGAGCCATTATGGATTTCAGGGCCAGTAAAAAGAGGTTCCTTTTCTATAGCTACATCGTTACGGTAATCAGCTCATCTGCACTCTATTTAGTGGAACCGGGCATGATAATTCTCGGTGTTATACTGCTTGTGATATCCAATTATGCCTATTCCATAGGTGAAACCATTATCGCAGCATTCCTGCCAAATCTAGGCCCTCCTAAAGATATGGGCAAGATTTCAGGTTTTGGTTGGTCAATTGGGTACGTAGGAGGTCTCTTTTCGGCGGGTTTTGTAATTCTCTATTTGGGTGAACCCACTGCTGATAATTTTGACCGGATCCGTTTTGTAGGGCCTCTGGCCGGACTGTTTTTTTTATTGGCTGCAATACCAACATTCGTGTGGCTGAGAGAATATGGTGAAAAGCAGAGACTGCCACGTGGTGAAAGCTATGTAAGCCTGGGTTTTAGCAGGCTGGGTAGAACAATCAATGAAATTGGTAAATTCAAAGATCTCTCAGTCTTTCTGATATCTGTCTTTTTTGAAATGGCAGGTATTTACATTGTAATCTCTTTTACATTTATCTACGGCGATCAGATTGTGCAGTGGGATGAGGAAGTTCGCATCTTAATGTTTGTGATTGTACAGATAACAGCTGCAGTGGGTGCGTTTCTTTTTGGGTTTGTACAGGATAAAATCGGAGCATTGGTAACGAATATATTTATCCTCTTTTTGTGGTTTGTAGGCGTGATGGGAATCTACAGCGTGCTTGATATTACAGAATGGCTGAATGCTGCATTTCAAGCTGAATTTGAAGAGCAGTATGTATTTCTGTTTATTGGCCTGATTGCCGGCTTGTGCCTGGGGTCAAGCCAGTCTGCCAGCCGTACCCTGGTTAGTCTGTTTACTCCGGATGCAAAAGCGGCTGAGTTTTTCGGGTTTTGGGGGTTGTTCTACAAGATGGCCGGAATATTCGGGGTCATCGGCCTGGGCCTGCTTCAGGCTCAAATCGGATTGCAGAAATCGTTGTTGTTCTGTGCCGCACTCTTTTTAATAGCTATGGTAATATGCTTTTTCGTAAGTCAAAAGCGGGGTGAACAGGCGGCTGATGATTATCGCGAACAAATATAGAGCTTTGCGATAGCATTAAATGATATCAGGCCTGAACGGAAACGTTAACAACCGGCTCACACACCACCTCTGATTTAATAGACCGCGTTATCAGGCAGATCTCCTCCGCTTTCTCGAGAAGCCTGTACGCTTTCTTCTCTTTTGATTCATCCTCAATGGTCAATACCGGTTTCAGCAGAATTTTGCTCATCACAAACTTTCCGTTCTCTTTACTCATCGTACCGATGCTTTCGATCCGGAGGTCTGTAAAGTCAAGTTTTGAGTAGTCTGCTACGGCCGCAAATGAGGTCATGAAACAGCTGCTTACCGACGCCACAAAAAGGTGTTCGGGCGACCAAACTCCTTCAACTCCACCCGGAAATTCGGGTGGTGTGGCAACTTTCACGGTGTCGTTGAGCTTATCGGAGGTCATCGTACCGATGCGCCCTTCATTCCA
>SKWF01000121.1 GCA_007129085.1 Balneolaceae bacterium
GAGTCGGCGGAAGTGATTGCCAAACGCTCCCGGTTAATTGGGGTGCCGGTAGATGAGATGATAGAGTCGGGACAGCTCACCATTAAATCTATTGAGCCATTCTCCTTTTCTCCGGATGAATTTTCGATGATGGTGAGAGAAGATATAGAAGAGAACGATACAAAAATTGTGATGCTGGATTCCGTGGGCGGCTACTCCCTTACCGTTCGCGAGGATGACGCTCTTGAACGTCTACACGCCCTCTGTACTTATCTCGGTAATGTTGGAGTGACCGGCTTTTTAGTGAGTGAAACATCAAATATTACCGGTGAGTTTGTTACAACGAATCTACACGCAAGTTACCTTGCTGACAATATCATTTTTCTGCGTTATATAGAAGTGGAAGGGGAATTGAGAAAGTCGATTGGAATTCTGAAAAAACGCATGAGTGATTTCGAGAAGTCTATTCGGGAGTTTAAAATTACGGGTGATGGAATTGAGCTGGGCAAACCGCTCACGAACCTGCAGGGAATACTCTCCGGCACACCTCAAATTGTTAAAAGGTAGTAGGGCACCATGATTTAATGGAAGTTACCACTACATACGAGCACTCACTTTTTCTTCGCATGTCATCAGGGCGAGATGGGGAATTGCTGGGTGATTTATTGGCGGCCGAATATAAGATTCTGCCCGATGATAGTGATTTGATGAAACCTTCGATAGATCTGATAGTTGTAGACCACCTTGCATTCGAGAAACTCTATGATAAAATTATAGCTGCTAAAGAGAAGGTAGGTGATACATATCTGCCGGTTATGGTGTTTATATCCAAAGACGTTTCGGGGCCGGATCGCATGTGGGAAATTGCTGATGATGTGGTGGAGATGCCGGTATCAAAACGGAATATACAAACACGGGTAAAGGGGTTGGTAAAAATCCGTGATTATTCACGAAAAGCCGAGCGGAAACAGAGAAAACTGGAGAGAAAGAACAAGCAGCTTAATCTCTATTTTAACGCTATTGAGGCGACGATTACCGGACTTACAATTAGCGATCCGAATCAGGAAGATATGCCCATTATATTTTGTAACAGGGCATTCAGAGAACTTACGGGGTACTCACGTGATGAGGTAATTGGTAATAACTGCCGTTTTTTGCAGGGAGATGATCGAGAGCAAGAGGCACGAAAAATTATACGGGAAGCCATAGAAAAAGGTGAGGGGTGTGAAACCGTACTGCGGAACTATCGAAAAGATGGCACCATGTTTTGGAACGAGCTGAAAATCTCACCCATCAAAAATAGGAAGGGCAAAGTTGAATATTTTGTTGGGATTCAGAATGATGTTACAACATTAATACAAGCACAGGAAAAGCTTGAGCAGGCGAAAGAACAGTGGGAGAGTATTGTATCGCAAAGTCCGAATATGGTACAGGTTTCAGCTAACGGTGTTATAAAATTTATGAACAGAGCCGGGGCTGAATTCCACGGGTTTGATGATCCGAATGATATGATTGGAAAATCGCTGTATGAACTTCATCCTGATAAAGAGCATTCAATTCTTGATGAACGCATTAAAACGTTATCACTTGGTAAGCCTACTTCTCCGAAGATCTATACAACAACGGATGGAACCGGCAGTAAGAGGTATATTAAGGTTCAGTCGATCCCCATAATTTATGATGGAGAGCATGCTGCACAAACGGTTGGGCAGGATGTTACTCAGCTAAAGGCATCGGAATTGGAATTAACCGATCTGCTGAAACAGAAACAGGTGCTGCTGCAGGAAGTTCACCACAGAGTAAAAAATAATTTTGCGGTAATAAGCGGGCTTATAGAGATGCAGATGGCCGGTTTAGATAACGAAGAAGCAGCAGGTTATTTGCGTGATACTCAAATGCGAATTATCTCCATCGCAAAAGTTCATGAGCTGCTATACAGCCAGGAAAACCTGAATGAAATTGAGTTTGATAACTATGTAAATCAGCTGGTGGATAAAATTAAAACTACGCTAACGGGCAGCGATTCTTCGGTTGATTTTACTACAAATATGGAGCCTCTTGGGCTCAGCCTTGACCAGGCGATTCCGTGTGGTTTGATACTAAATGAATTGATTACAAACTCCATCAAGCATGGGTTTAAACCGGATGAACAGGTACGGGTTGATATAGATGTGGCTATTGAAGATGAGTTAGTTAAGATAAAGTACCGAGACTACGGAAAGGGGTTTGATAATGATACAGACTTTTTAGAGAGAGGAAACTTTGGCTCGATGGTGATCCAGGTACTGCTTACACAGCTCGATGCGGATTGGGATATTGAATCGAATGGTGGTATGCGCTTTTCAATGAACTTTGAACGAACGGAATATCGAGGCCCCTCGAAACTTTTTTAGATTCTATGTTGAATTGTGTGGGAAATATTAAAACGAGTCTGATTGAAATCTATCTCTCAGTGGTGATCCATTAATGCCGTTAGGCATAAACGGAATCGTGGGAGGCTGTCCAAAAAGGGCGTGGAAAAAAGACTTTCATCAATAAATTTGTCATGCCGGACTCCGATCCTGCATCTCCTGCTTATAATAAGGATAGGATCCGCCGGCCGGCGGAAAGTGCGGGATGACGCCTTTTTTGGGCAGTCACTCCTTGAAAAATTCAAAATCGACGAAAAGTTGTGGATTTTAAGTAAATACCCAACTTACTATACATCGGGTAGTTCATTAAACGCTGACCCATCACAAATTTTCTTTTATTCCGCTAATCTTTCTCATCTGCTTCCAACGATAAAAAGGATGCGTTGATCCCTTCTTGCTCGAGGTAGTGGTTTACCACATCAGGGTTTGGTGTGTGGGTTACATACACTTTTTTGGGCGTCAGGGATTTGCAAAAATCAATCAATTCATAAAAGTCGAGATGATCGGAGAGAGGGACTAGCTTATCTACGGTAAGTTGAGTTCTGCGTGATTCGAGTGAAGCCCATCCGGAGCAGTAGGCAATCCGTTTTTTTGCCACGTTGGAGGCAAAGCCGTTGGAGAGGGCGGATGAGGGGCAGACCAGGATATTTCCTTCACAGGTTTCCCTATCATAGGGGTGATAATCGCCGAGGTCGATACCGTGATTGTCGTAAACGCTGC
>SKWF01000188.1 GCA_007129085.1 Balneolaceae bacterium
TCATCGCGGGTGATCCCGGGAAAATGTGGATCAACAGCAATTTTATAAACCACAGAATTTGTTGCCAGCAAGGAGCCGTTTGCATCATAAATTTCACCGCGCTGAGCGGGAATTGAGATGTAGTCTATTGCCTGGGAATTCCAAAGTTCGCGGAGCCCATCACCTTCAACAACATTTACCCTGAAAATCTGCATTAGAATACCAAAGGGGAGCAGAAACACCAATCCCATCAGTATAAACATTCGCCCCATTATGGCAGTACGTTCTTTCATTTAGTCCCGGCGTTTTACATGAATAATTTCATCTGCCGGACCGGCATTAATGAAGCCCTGTTCCCTGGCTTGCTGGTAGATCATTTTTGGACCTACCATACGATCGTACTCCAGACGCTTTTCATTATAAAGGCGCTGGGTTTTGTTGAACTCGTTTTCAAGCTGTTGTACTTCCATCAGCGTTTGCTGTGTGCTAAAAACGTGCCCAATATAAATAAGCCCGCAAACACCGATCAGGATGCTTGCAAGTATCACTTTCCAGGGGGTAATACCCGGAAGGTTTGATTTCGGCTTTTTGCCGTTCGATGTTGGTCTGCCATTAGAGGCAGAACCGCCTGTATAAAATTTATTGTTCGATTTCTTCTTTCGGGCAGCAGGTGATCCACCTGAAAGTACCCGGCGATTCTCTTTAACTTTCTTCTGCTTTAGTGGCGTTTTAATCATCATACAGTGTCCTCCGCCACTTTAACTTTTTCGGCAATTCGCATCCGTGCACTTCGCGACGCAGGGTTTTCTTCCACTTCATCATCATCAGGCCGGATAATTCCTTTTTCAACCTGTCGAAGGGGCACCAGGGGATTTCCGTAAAAATCTTTTTTGATGGTGCCTTCAAAATTTCCACTCTTGAAAAAATTCTTCACAATCCGATCTTCCAGGGAGTGATAGGAGATGGCAACCATTCGTCCGCCTTCCCGCAAAATTTCGAGACTATCTTCCAGCCCTGATCGCAACACTTCCAGTTCGCGGTTTACTTCAATGCGAATGCCCTGGAACACGCGCGCGATAGATTTAATGGTATGCCGGCCGTGGACAACACTTTCAATTGCAGATCTGAGTTCACCTGTAGTTTCTATTGGACGCTGATCGATAATAGCTCGTGCAATGGCTTTACTGCCACGCTCTTCTCCATAGTGGAAAATCACATCACGAAGTTTTTCGTAAGAATATTCGTTTACGACCTGGTTCGCCGATATTCCGGTGAGGTCGCTCATTCGCATATCCAACGGGCCATCTTCCTGGAAACTGAACCCGCGCTCCGCCTCCTTTATCTGATGGGTTGATACTCCTAAATCAAACAGGATTCCGGTGATTTCTCCATGCAGTTCCGGCTTGATTAATGTTTTGATGTGCCCAAAATTGCCGGTTACGGCGGTAAACCTGTTGTCATCACCAATCCGTTTAGCTGCGGCTTGATGAGCTTCCGGATCTTGGTCGATTCCGAATAATCGGCCTTTATCAGACAGACGCGATAAAATTTCCTTACTGTGGCCACCACCGCCAAGAGTGGTGTCTATATATATGCCGGCGGGGTCGGTAACCAGGTAGTCTACCGAGGGCTTCAGCAATACGGGGATATGTGGATGGTAGGTTGTCATACTATTCACCTCCATCATTATCACCCATTACCTGCTCAAAAAGCTCTTGGTAGGATTCGAAACTGAGATTAGCGTCAATCTCCTCAAGTTTTTCAGGTGACCATACTTCAATACGTTCACCACTTCCTAAAAAGATGGCGGTTCCGTCAATTCCAGCGTACTCCTTTAAGTGGGAGGGGATAGGAATACGATTTTGCTTGTCGAGTGAGATATCTTCTGCAAATCGGAGGAAATTACGTTTTACAGTACGTCCCTGACGGGTAAAACTGTTTATATCTGAAAGCTTCTCTTCAACAAGCTCCCATTCATCACTGGGATAGAGATAAAGGCAAGGCTCTAATCCACGAAGCAGGGTAAACCTATCCTGAGCGTTGGGATTCAACGCTTTGCGCAGCTTGGCCGGAAAGGCTACTCGGCCCTTATTATCTACGCTGTGTTCATATTCCCCTTTAAAACTTGGCACGGGCAGGTATGGTTGTAATGATTGCTAAAAATTTTACTCGATAGCGGCTATTGGGAACTTGCTAATTAATTCCCCACTATCTCCCACTTCTCACCACAATGTACCTTTTCCTGCTGTAATATGTCAAGAAAAATGTTCGCTGTTCATATGAAAAACTTTATATAAATGCCAAATACTACTTTATTTAGCTCTAAAAGCCGTTTTTTAAAGGTTTAAGAGAGGAAAAGATTTGTGTGGTAGGGAAGTGGGAGGCTGTGGTAGAGATTTGGACAGTTTTGGGATGAGAGTAGAGTCTTTACCGTCATGCCGGACTCCGATCCGGCATCTCCTTCAGTTAAATAAGCTGTAAGTAAAAGTAAGAAAGCTCTTATCTAATGCTAAAGATGAACCGCAGTTTGGCTTGGCCCCCTCTTGTATTCTCCCCCACTCGTGGGGGAGAAAGATGAGTTAGATTCGTAATAAAAAGTCCCTCCCTGTTTTGCTCGTTCCGTTGCTCTGCAGCGGAACGCCTGCGTAGCCGCTCTGCGGTGAATTTTCGGGGGCAGGTATGGGTGGGGCAGAACCGCAGTGGCGCAATGTCGCTGAAGGTACGTACTCGACCGTCGAATCACTCGACGGTCGAGTAACCTATTCTGATCAGAGGTGGGTTAACAGAGTGTTGATCTATTCGAAGTTTGAAACCATACGATCTCACCCAATTCCGGACAAGTAACCGATAACGAAGAACCATCAAAGAAGAAGGAGACCCCGCATCTCCGCCCCAAAAGCCGGCCTACGTGCGGGGTGACATAGTTTATGGTTTATAGCCGTTTCCAAACTGATTCATTCTTCATCCCCGGCGTCCCCGCGCCCCTGCGGTTAACCCGGAAATAAATTTCTATTCCCCAATCTTCAATATATCAGACAAAACTCCGGCGGCTGTAACTTCTTTGCCGGCGCCCGGCCCTTGAATAATCAGCGGCTGATCGAAATATCGCTCCGTTTTAA
>SKWF01000058.1 GCA_007129085.1 Balneolaceae bacterium
CACTACACCGGCGAGGGTTACCATTGTAGATGCTGAACGAAGATAGAATCCTTTAAGGGCACGATCTATATCATTTGCATACAACAAACCGGCAGATGGACCCATTGTGAGGCCACCAATCAGGAACCAAATGCCAATATCATTATCAACAATGCCGCTGATTAGTGACGGTACTGCGGTAAATCCAACTCCATATAGTACTGCTCTACCCGGACTTTTTGATCGATTTGTGTGGTAAGCTGATGAGTTCTTATCCAGCGCACAGGCAAGAGGTGGCGGGCAGTTTAAAGATGGATTTGTGCCGTATGCTTTCAACTCGTCTGGCAATATAAAAGCTGCAATAAAAAAGATAATCGCAAAAAAAGAGAGCGTCCAAGTCTTTGGCATGATATCGCCGAATGATTAGGAAGAGTGTCGCAGATTAAATATTAATAATCTTGCTAAATTGGAGATTTTTTGCAAATAATTGTATTTACAAGCGAATTAACGAGAAGTCTAAAAAATCAGGGATAGTATTATGAACCTTTTTAAAAGTGTGTTCACTCAAGTTCTTACGTTAGTTTTTCTTTTTTTATTTACCGCAAGCATTAATGCTCAGGGTTTTGACTCGATTGTTACGGATCAAGTGGAGGAAGATGAGAGAGTCGAAGAAGCGTCAGAAAATTCGAAAACCTTCGTGAAAGAGGCACTGTTTAAGTCGCTTGAAAACGAGGAAAATCTGACGCCTTCCGTAATTTATTCCGCTCAAGTAAACCGTGAAGAGGAAGGGAGTTCTGAAAGCACAACTTCATTAACGGCCGGCTATATAAATGATGAATATATCATCATTACCGATTCAGGAAGCGACCGTTTTATGTTTGATGGCGAAATGGCCGGCGCTATGATCAGTTCAGAAAAAGCCTCGCTGCTGCTGGGGTATGGCGTGGCAGATGCTGAAAACGGCGGAGATATTCGCAGTTTCCTGGCCGACGCAAGTTTTGGAGGTAATGCCAATATTGTTGAAGATCTTTTTGGAATTCCTTTCTCGGTCTACGTACCAGTTCGGGCAAAATTAGGTTATCGAAACCTTGACTTACAGCAGTCGGATGAGACGATGCATGTTGGTGATGGTGGATTAGGTGCAGGTTTGGGAGCGAGTATTCGAATTCCAACCGGTATTCCGGCACTGGCTGATAACCTCGTTGCGTTTACATCAGTTGTGCAAAGTGTTGGCGGAATGGGACAAGTCTCTATGGATGAGAGTTCAGACCCGAATGCAATTTATGATGGCGGGATGGATGGAATTCGCCTGACACAAAACACGGACTTTAATATCGAAGGAAAAATAGAGCGCCTTCTGGGAGAAAATACCGGTGTATCGGTTGGTCTTACACTTCGCTGGCAGCGATGGACAGATGAAGCTGCCGATAATTTTTGGCAGGTGTTTGATGTGGCTACCGGCAATCGCGATGACCTGACACTTCGCGGAAAACAGGTATTTCTGCGGGCAGGAATCAACTGGTAAACTTTTATCTGCTGCGCTGGGGATTAAGTAGCGACCTGTTTTGCGCATTTAATTCCGTCCATCGCAGCAGATACAATTCCGCCCGAATAGCCGGCGCCTTCACCGCATGGATAGAGTCCCTTAACTTGTACATGCTCCAAAGTTTTGTAATTTCGCGGAATGCGTACCGGGGATGATGTTCGTGATTCAGGTGCATGAACCACCGCTTCGTTGGTAAGATATCCCTTCATCGATTTGTCGAATTCCAGGAATCCGTTTTGAAGGGAATCATGGATAAAATCGGGGAGTACAGATCGCAAATCTACAGATGTGATGCCGGGCGAATAGCTGGTATTGGGAAGATCATCAGAAATACGCCCCTCTACGAAATCAACAAGTCGCTGAGCAGGTGCGGTTTGGGTTTCCCCGCCGGCTCTCCACGCTTTCTGTTCAATAGATTTTTGAAACTCCATGGCCGCAAGCGGACCGAACTCTTTATATGGAGCAAAATCTTTTTCAGTCAGCTCTACCACAATCCCGGAGTTGGCGGTTCCGCGGGCGCGGCGGGATGAGGACCAGCCGTTGGTAACTATTTCTCCGGGTGATGTGGCACAAGGTGCAATTACCCCACCGGGGCACATACAAAACGAGTAGACACCGCGGTCATTTATCTGTTTTACAATGCTGTATGCCGAGGGTGGCAGATATTCGCTGCGTACATCACAATTGTACTGAATGGAATCGATCAGTGCCTGGCTGTGCTCTACCCGCACGCCGATGGAAAGTGGTTTAAGCTCAATTTCCACCCCTTTGCGGTGGAGCATTTCAAAAATATCGCGGGCGGAATGGCCGGTGGCAAGAATCACATTGTCGGCTTTATAGGTTTCACCGCCGAGGGTTTTTGCACCTTTCATTTGGTCGCTCTCAATCAACAGATCGGTAACGCGAGTGTTGAAGTGAATTTCCCCGCCACTGTTTTTAATACACTCCCGCATGTTGGCAATAATGGGTGGCAATTTATTGGTGCCGATATGGGGATGGGCTTCGACAAGAATATCCCGAACGGCGCCAAACCCGACGAACAGCTTGAGGATTCTCTCCACATCACCCCGTTTTTTGGAACGGGTATAAAGTTTACCGTCAGAATAGGTGCCGGCGCCACCCTCGCCAAAACAGTAGTTGGAATCTTCATTGACAATATGCTCTACATTGATTCCCTTCAGATCTTTAATACGTGCTTTTACATCTTTTCCGCGCTCCAGGATTACCGGCTTTTTGCCCATTTCAATAAGCTGCAGTGCTGCAAATAGCCCGGCCGGCCCTGATCCAATAACCAAAACCTCCTCTTCGCTGCTTACATCCGGGTAGTCAGGTAGTGATATCGGCTCTTCGGCGAACTCTTCATTAACATACACATCCACTTTCAGGTTGATGATCACCTGCCTCTGGCGCGCATCGATAGATCTGCGCAGGATCTCCACATGACCGATATCCTCTTTTTTGAACCCGGTTTTTTCTGAAATATGATCCGTAAGCTGTTCCCGGTTTGCGGCAACTTCAGGATAAACACGCAGTTGAAGTTCTTTTGGCATAACACTGATTCTAA
>SKWF01000206.1 GCA_007129085.1 Balneolaceae bacterium
CCGAGGATATCTTCCAATTTTGCCTTTTTATAACCAAGGCTTTCAGGATCGAACCGCGAAGAGTGGCCACTCACATTTGATTTCAACTCAAAGATCTCCGTTTGGGAGGTGATGCTGATTTCATCCAGTCCGTCGTGAGCGCTCAACGTAAAGGCGGATTCCGTCTCAAGGTTTCCTAAGATTTGCACCATTTTCTGTGCAGCTTCTTTACTGAAAGCTCCTACAACCTGGTGCTTTACGGCAGCAGGATTTAAGAGTGGACCCAACATGTTAAAAAATGTCCGAACTTTTAACGCCCTTCGGGCCGGCATAACATGTTTCATGGCCGGATGGAAATTCGGGGCGAACATAAAAGCTAGCCCTGTTTCATTAAAGAGCGTTTCGACCTGCTCTTTTTGCAGGTTTGGCACGGCTCCTAAAGTTTCCAATACATCATAGCTGCCGCTTTTGCTCGAAACACTTCGGTTGCCGTGTTTCAACACCGGTACACCGGCACCTGCTACAACAAACATGGCTGATGTGGAGATATTAAACGTACCGGACTTATCGCCACCCGTTCCGCACAGATCAACGGCTCCTTCTGTATCTACATCCACGGATGTCGCCACATCTCTCATTACTTTTACAAAAGCCGTTAACTCTTCTACCGTCTCCCCTTTCATTCGCATTCCGAAAAGAAAAGCAGCTACTTCTTCATTGGATACTTCTCCATCTACAATTTTTTGCAGAGCTGATGAAGCCTCTTCAGAAGTTAGGTTTTCGTAAATAGAAATTTTCTCAAGAATATCTGTAAGCATATGAAATACTATTAATTAAACAGTTATTAATAACTCAATTTCAACCAGTTTTTTACAATTTTTGGCCCCTCTGTCGTAAGGATACTCTCGGGGTGGAACTGTATTCCTTCAATCGGGTATTCTTTGTGGCGAACTCCCATTACAACATCATCATCCGTTCGGGCTGATACTTCCAGCTCTTTGGGAATGCTGTCCGGTTGAAGAGCCAGTGAGTGATAGCGTGTAGCTGTAAACCCTTTATCAACCCGGTCAAAAACCGTTTTCCCATCATGATTCACGAGACTGGTTTTTCCATGCATCAAGCTGGGAGCGTGTACCACTTTGGCGCCAAAAACCTGTCCGATAGCCTGGTGCCCAAGACAAACCCCCAACACCGGAGTTGTTTTACCGAGGTCTTTTACCACATCTTCCGTAACACCCGCTTTTTCAGGCCTTCCCGGACCGGGCGAAATCAGAATTTTGTCGGGATTCAGTTCTTTAATTTGATCCAGCGTCAATTCATCATTCCGGATCACTCTGTACTCTTTTGTAACCGCAGCCACTATATGGACCAGGTTGTAGGTGAAAGAGTCGTAATTATCGATTATTAAGATCATTGAGTATCGAGTATTAAGTAGTGGGTATTGAGACAGTTTTTATAATTCGTAATTAGATCTTCATTTGAGCTTAAAACACAACCGATCATAGAATAAATTTAACCTATTTAGATCAACAAAAATTTCAGGAGGCCAACTGCACATCACAAGAAATCCAAAAAATGACTTATGGCTTCATCAAAAGTACCAATTAGTGTTACTACTTAATACTTGATACTCAATACTCACTACCTTAATAGCTTCTGAATAACCCCGTTGCGCTTCGTATTGGTTCCATAACTTGTTCAGCACGATCGCGGGCTTTTTTACCGCCTTCTTTCAGTACATCATTCACATAACCGGGATTCTGCTCCAGCTCTTTTCGCTTGGCACGGGCATCGGCAAAGTACTCTTCAATTAAACCGAGAAGCTCTTTTTTGGCGTGGCCATATCCATACCCACCGGCTTTGTATTTTCCTGCAATATTAGTGATTGTCTCTTTATCGGCGAAGAGCTTGATTAGGGCAAATACGTTGCACGTTTCCGGATCTTTGGGATCATCAAGCGGAACCGAGTCCGTCTCGATCGACATCACTTTCTTTTTCAGCGTTTTTCCTTCATCAAAAATATTGATGGTATTTCCGTACGATTTACTCATTTTTCGGCCATCCACACCGGGTACCGTTGCAACAGATTTTACGATATGCTCCTCCGGGATAGTCAAAAGATCTTCTCCATAAATTCGGTTCAGCTTCCCGGCCAGGTCACGGGTAATCTCGATATTCTGTTTTTGATCTTCCCCTACCGGCACAATATTGGAGCGATAGATTAAAATATCCGCCGCCTGTAAAATTGGGTATGTAAACAGGCCGATGTTCGGGCTTAATCCGGAAGCCACTTTATCCTTATAAGCCACGCCCTTCTCCATCATCGACACCGGTGTTAACGTGCCCAATATCCACGCCAGTTCAGTAGTTTGCGGTACATCAGATTGAGCAAAGAGCGTGCATTTTTTGGGATCAAGCCCGAGAGCCAGGTAATCCAACACTACATCGCGCGTGTTATTTTCCAGCTTCTCTTTATTCTGGATGGATGTGAGGGAGTGGTAATTGGCTAAAAAATAGAACGCATCTCCCTCCTCCTGCATGGCAATATGCTGTTTCATCGCCCCAAAATAGTTCCCGATATGGAGCCTGCCTGAAGGTTGAATGCCTGAAAGAATCGTCTTTTTCTTCGTCATATAGTTTTGTATTGAGTGGTGTTAATTCTCACAACTCATTTTAGTTTCTGATTTCCAAAGCAACACTAAGTGCTTCCACAAGTGCGCCTGCTTTACTTTTTGTCTCTTCAAATTCCTTGGTGGCATTGCTGTCGGCCACGA
This sequence comes from Balneolaceae bacterium, assembly GCA_007129085.1. Taxonomy (GTDB): domain Bacteria; phylum Bacteroidota; class Rhodothermia; order Balneolales; family Balneolaceae; genus SW132. The sequence goes on from SKWF01000206.1 coordinate 2,754, forward strand.
TACCTGCTCCCGCCTGGATATAAACCGAATCTTCTGTCACCAGCATGGTTCGAATAGCAATGCAAGTATCCATATTTCCCGAGAAATCGAAATACCCAACTGCGCCTGCATACGGCCCGCGTTTATTCGGCTCCAGCTCATCAATAATTTCCATCGCCCGAATTTTTGGCGCACCGCTTACCGTTCCCGCGGGAAAACACTGTTGCAAGGCATTTACAGAGGTCTTGCCCTCCTGCATGGTTCCAACAACATCCGAAACGATATGCATAACGTGAGAAAATCGTTCAATCGCCTGGTTTCGTTCCAGCTGCACCGTGCCCGATTCACACACCCG
>SKWF01000063.1 GCA_007129085.1 Balneolaceae bacterium
AATACCGCCGGAACCGGTCCAACTCTGGGCATAAATTCCTGACGGCCCGCCATGTACCATCAAAATGAGTGGTACTTCATCTCCGGCTTGATAACCCACGGGATAGGTTAAAAGCCCCTCAATCTCTTTGCCATCCGGCGAATTCCAAGTCAGCAGTTCTGTCTCACCAAACTCGGGGAATTGTGCCTCATCAAAAACAGCCGACACTTTATGCTTCGAAAAATTATGCAGATCAGAATAGTAAGCTTCCCGCGGATCGGTGGAATTTTCGTATGTAAACGAAATGTGATCACCTGATTTACTGATCGAAACTGAATTGTACACGCCATCATCAGGTGTGATCTGCACCGGGGCAGATCCATCAAGCGAAATCGTATAGATTGCGGAAACGGTATTTTTCCATTCGCGAATCAGCAGATCTCCGGAAGATGTAAATCCAACAAGCGATGCATTTCGGTCGTAGGTATGAGCCAACTCGCGAATAGCTCCACTTTCTACATCAATCACGTACAGATCTCCAAGACCAATCGCCTCAACCTCTCCGCCATGCGAAGAAAAAACGACTTCATCTCCACCGGGAGAAAAAAGCGGGCTCGAATCCGTTCCTTCCCGATCAACCAGCGACTCCACGGCGCCACTGTCAGCCGAGACGGTAGAAATATTCATTTCGTAGCGATCATTTATTCGCGGTGTGGGCTGATGGGAAAACACAATGGTTGATCCATCCGGTGACCAATCAAACGATGTGGTATGAAGATCTTCTCCGTAAATAGCTTTCGCTTCGTCGCCGTTTACAGACTGCACATAAATCCGGGAAAATTTAAAATCACGATCTACAATCTGCACGTCGCGGCGCTCCTGCTCCCGGGTTTTCTCCTCTTCAGTCTGCGGATCGATCATGGTGTAGGCAATTTGCTCACCATCGGGAGACCACTGAAAACTCGAAACTCCATTCTCCGCTGATGTTATTTTCTGCGCTTCACCTCCACTCAGATACATTTTATAAACTTGGCTTTCGCCGTCTCGGCTCGAAGTAAATGCCAACTGTTTACCATCCGGGCTGAATTGCGGATTGGAGGCAGATTCATCACCCCGAGTAAACTGACGATTCATTGAACCATCTGTTGTCGCCACCCAGATATGCGTTAAAAAACTAGAATCTTCGCCCTCCATCAGCGTTTCCCGAACCGTATAGGCTACGGTTGATCCATCCGGTGAAATTTCCGGCGAACCAACTACAGGCAGATTCACCATCGCCTCCGGGGTCCAGTTTTCAATTGCAGGTTGGGCTTCCATTGTGGTGAGATCACCAAGGAATAAAAGCAAAAGTGTGGAAACAGTAATCGTAAATGATTTCATAAAAGTACGTGTGATTAACATTGAGCACTATGAAGTAACAGCAAGAAAATGGAATTTGCAATGAATAACGGGAAAAAACAGAACAACAAAAATAGAGAGCAAGTATTTCTCCGGCTATTATCTCATCTCAATCGGAATCTCTCCCTTTTCATCAGACTCCTGGGAAAGTTTGACTTTTTTATTATTCCGAAAAACGTTTTTTGAAATTTCACCGTTGAAGAAATAGATATAATAATCAGGTCCTTATCGCTATGGAAAAAGAGAGTATTCCTTATATCGATTTTTCGGAGTTTCCCGACCCCGATTCGGAAGCATTCATTACGATGTCTGATGAAGATTTTGAGAGGTATGAAATCTCATGCGAGTATATTCAAATTGGTACTTCTGTTCCGGTCGGGACGAAAGTAGAATCCGGATTTTTCTGCCGGCAAGAGATGGCTGATGGAGAATTATGCGACGGCTCCATTTCTGTCACCCACATCGAAGAGCCAAATCAAGTCCGCTGGGAGTGCCGCAAATGTGGTGACACAGGAGCCGTATTTAACCATGAAAACTCTATTTGGGATAATAGCCACCTCTCCGACAAAGAGAAAGAACTGTTTCTGGAGCACCTATTTTCGGATATTAGTGGTGAAGATTATTTTGAAGATGAATTTTATGACCTGCAATGGGGAGAGCAAATCGGCCCTTTATTTGATTTTGAATACTTCATCAATCTAAATGATCGACATGTAGAAAAAACCGGAGAACTCACTTCAGAACAGATCAAAAAAATACTCGATTGTGATTGGACCGACCCGAAATCGTCTATTTATTTGAAAGACAAACTCACCTATTCACAATTAAAAAACTGTATCTTCTTCTACAATGCCCTGGAATTTCTATCATTGTTAACCGAGGAAGGAGAGTTTCACCTTACAAATTCGGGTTTATTAAAAAGAAGGATCGTTCGAAAACTGATTGATAGATTCATTTGGCCTGAACAGTATTTGGCAGAAGTTAACCGTTCCCGGAACAACCCCGATGAAACGGACGTTTGGCTGATGCATGGCGTCCGCATTTTACTTGATTTGTCGGAGCTTATTAAACAGAGTGATAAATCATATCGGTTAAATGAAAATTTACTGCATCTGCTTGATGAGGAGAACGCCGGGGAACTCTATCGTCTGCTGTTTTCCACCTATTTTAAAGAGATGAATTTAGGCTATTTAGGAAGTACCATTGAGCTGCCACATCTGCAGTATAGCGTTCCATATATCCTCTATAAACTACAAAATCATGCCAAATCCTGGGTTCCCGTTGAGAAACTTATACCTGATATTCTACTCTATTCCGTAACTCTTGAACTTAACCTTGAAGAAGCTGATAACAATATTGCCATCGGGCTTCTTTATGATGATCTATTCAATCCACTCGAGCATTTTTCGCTGATTGAAACCAGACAAAAAAATGTAGCTGCTCCAATTGAAATTCGCATTACGTCTCTTTTTAATGCATTCATTGAATTCAATTTGGAGTGATATTTAACTCAACTTTCAAGACTGAATAAAAAGTGTGTGTGAAAGTTAATTTCTAACCTCTACGTCATACCGGCCCCCTTTCCGCACATCGTTTCACCGTGAAGCGATATCTCCTGACCTTATCAACGGCAGAAGATTCTGAAATAAATTCAGAATGCTCCTTTTTGGTCAGCCTCGGACTTTTGAAACCACTTTGCAT
>SKWF01000319.1 GCA_007129085.1 Balneolaceae bacterium
GTACCGGCCATCCTATACGGATTACCCTCATCATCCCACTCCACAACTTTACCCCGATCAAGTATCCACACCCAGTGGCCATCTTTGTGCCTCATGCGCACTTCGCATTCATAGATCTCTGTTTTACCCGCAAAATAATCATCAATTTTCTGATGAAATTTCTCCAGGTCATCAGGGTGAACAAACCTGTTCCACGTTTCTATACTTACCGGCTCAAGTTCTTCCAGATCATAACCAATCAATTTCGTCCAGTTTTCATCGAATTCGGTTTCTCCGGATTGGGGGTACCATTCCCAAAGCCCCACATTTGCACTATTGGTTGCAACCTCGAGCCGCTCTCGGCTCTTCTCAATATTCTGTTCCAGCCGTTTTCTATCCGTGATATCTATATGTGTGCCGGCCATTCGTATAACTTCACCGTTGTCATTTCTTTCAACAACACGGCCCCGAGTCAAAACCCACACCCAATGCCCATCTTTATGGCGCATACGAACCTCAAGTTCATAAGCTTGCAGCTCGCCACGGAAATATATATCAACCTGTTCTTTAAACGTTTTCAGATCTTCAGGGTGGAGAAAATTTTCCCACGTCTTTTCATTAACCGGCTCAAGCTCTTCGAGAGTATAGCCAATTAAACCGGCCCACTTCTCGTTACAGTAGAGTTCTCCGGTTTGAGGATGCCACTCCCAGAGCCCTAAATTTGCACTATTTGTGGCAACTTCAAGCCGCTCCCGGTTCTCTTTGATCTCATCCTCCAGATATTTTCTCTCCGTTATATCAACATGTGCACCAATTACACGTATTGGATCTCCATTTTCATCACGCTCAACAACTTCACCGCGATCCAGCTTCCATAGCCACCGGCCATTTTTATGCTTCATCCGAATTTCGTTTTCATAAAAATCTAACTCTCCGGCAAAATGCTTATTTAACAGGTGAATGCTTTTTTCATAATCAACGGGGTGAGTTAAAGTTTTCCATGTATTAAAATCAATCGGTTCCAGCTCCTCTTTTGAATAGCCAAGTTGTTCGGCCCACTCATCGCTAATTACCAGTTCATCATCCTTTACATTCCAATCCCAAAGACCGATTTGTCCACTGTTCACCGCCAAAGCGAGTCGCTCCTCATTCTTCCTTACCGCCTTTTCCAGTCGGGATCTCTCGGTGATATCCACTCCTATTCCTAAATAGGTATCATCCCCGAGTTTAATCGTCGTCCAGCTGGTATTCAGTATTTCTCCATCTTTTGTACGTATATCAAAATCCTTCCAGCTGCCATCAGCTTTTGAAATATGTTCAAGTGCATGATCAAGTCCTTCAGAATTCGCTGCCATCCTCTTCATAATATTTTCCGATACCAAATCTTCCCGTTCATAGCCCAGGCGCTCTGTCATAAACTCATTGATATCTTTCACCTTCATATTTTCATCAATCACATTGATGAAAACCGGCAGGGAGTCAAAAACATGTTGCAGACGCCGTTGATCCATCTGCAGCTCCTGTTTCTCTACTTTTTCGGAAGTAATATCATGTATTACCCCGCTAACATGTACAACCTTTCCTAAACGTTTAATCGGTGTGCCCACGGATCGTATCCACCGAATTTCACCATTTTTTTTGATCCTGTACTCAACTTCATACATACCCCCTTTTTTCAGCACCTGCCGAATTGCGTTATCTACCCTCTCTTTGTCCTCCTCTACAACAACATCCAGCACCTTGGATGTTGAAGGGTTTTCACCCTTGGCAAGCCCCAATAGCTCTTGATGCTTATCCGATGCATATAATTTTTCTTTTTTTGCATCATAATTCCAAGCCCCCATATTTGCAGCTTTGAGTGCTACGCGTAAATTGGCTTTTGTTCCGGCTCGCTGTTGTTTTTCCTCTTTGATATAATCCTCATAACTTCTCATCATCAGGTAAAGCCCTCCCGCTGTCAAGATTACATAGAATAATCCCTTGGCAATCTGCATTTGGGTGAGAAGAGCAACATCATCTACTAAACTCTCAAGTATCGTATCCGTTGTATATATCCAAAGAATTGCAAAACAGAGGTAAATAAGTGCTGTTCGAAGGGGAGTAAATTTCATAGTGGTAAAAAGTCTTAATCAGAAATCAGAGCTAAGAAGTACGTATGTAACGTTTCCGACCCTACACTATTTACCAAATTCGGGTTGATAAACCAAGTACCTATAAATCAGTCCTTATAGATATCCATCTACCATTTACCTTCTCGCACCGGGTAGCTTCCCAATACTTTAAGATATTGAGCTTTTTTGCGGAGTTTTTTCAGGGCATCAGCCAGGCGCATATCTTCAGTATTTCCTTCAACATCTAGATAGAAAAGCGACTGCCAAGGATGATGCGGCCTCGGACGAGATTCCAGCTTTGTCATATTTATACCGTGATCTCCAAGCAAATTTAAGCAGTTAAGCAACGCTCCTTTTTCATCCACCGTGGCAAAAATAAGGGATGTTTTACACTTCACTTTCGCCGTGCATTTAATATCCTCACGCCCTACAACCACAAACCGGGTAAAATTCTCTTTTTGATTGGCCAGGTCTCGTTTCAATATTTGGAGGTCGTAAATTTCTGCAGCATATGCACTGCCGATTGCGGCCTGTGAAAGGTCTCCATCATTCCGAACCTTTCGTGCGGCCATGGCGGTATCGAAGTAACTTTCTACGTGGCAGCGCGGAAGATCAGCCAAAAACCGACTGCACTGTGCGATCGCCTGCGGGTGAGAAAGCACACGCCGAATATTTTTGATATCTACCTGCTCGGGAGCCATCAGGCAATGGATAATTCGTAAAATCTCCTCTCCGTTGATGTACAGCTCCTTCTCGTTCAGCAGATCATACGTATCATTAATCGAGCCGGCGGTGGTATTTTCAATTGGCAAAATAGCCACGTCCACATCTTCATTCTCTACCGCCTCTGCGGCTTGATCGAACCGCGTAAACCCAACACACTCTACCTGCTCGTATCGCTGCTCAAAATGCCGCATTGCCGCCTGATGGCTAAACGCTCCATCGGTTCCCTGGTAGGCTACATGAATCGTCTTCTCA
>SKWF01000309.1 GCA_007129085.1 Balneolaceae bacterium
ATCCATCTCTACTACGCGAATATCGTAATCCTGCGAGGCCGCTGCTCCAAATTGATCTGTTGCAATTACCTGGAATGAATGTTCGCCAACCTGGCGGATATTAGGGGTCCATTCAAACACCCCGGTCTGTTCATTCAGGCTCGCACCATCAGGTAGATCGACGCCTACGTAGCGGACTAAATCCGTATTAAATCCGTCGGGGTCGAATGCTTCGATTTCGAGTTCAAACTCTTCTTCAGCCGGTATGGAGATAGGGCGCGAGGGAGAAAAACGTGGCGGGGCGTTAAATGGGCGAAGGTCTACAGCAAATGAGGTTGTATCGGCTCTACCATCCACGGTAGATGCCGTTATGGTAAACTGTTGCCTGCCGGTTTGAGCCGCTTGCGGCTGCCAATAAAGTGTGTTGCCACGAATTCTGGCATTATCAACCGTGCCGCGATAGCTGATGGAAATTTGATCGGGTTCGTATGCCGATTCCTCAAATTCAATGGGGATAATTAATGGCCTTGGAAAAGGTAGAGTAACATTGCCGATAGGTTTTAACTTCAACCCTTCTTCGGCATCAGCATCTGCTATCTCATCACCATCTAACCGCTCAGTATAGTGAACAGGAGAGAGGGTGTTGAATTCCGAGACCCAAAAATTTCCTTCTGTAACTGTAAAATAATTTCCGGCCTCCTCATTATCTTTCCAGAGGGTTAAATCATCACCAAAAATGCCAACCCATAGTTTACCGGTTTCTGTCCGCACGGCAATAAAATCGTCCCAGACCTGGAGTTTTTGCACAGGTTCATCCACGGTAGCCTGCTGGCGGGATTGTCCGTCGGAATCGATTAGGTAGATCGATCCGTCATCATCCGTACCGATTAACTCGTCATTGGTTAGGAAGATTTTGCTGATATCTCGATCCAGTTGAACTTGCTCCTCATGTACAATCGAGTCGATATCTGAGTCGTGCTGAAAAATGTCGATGTGCCGATTATCACTCAGCACATAAAGCAGCCGGTGATTATCAGAGGCAAGATCTAAAATAGATCTGCCTTCAAATCTGTCGGTATCAATATAATCCGGATCAGAATCTACCGTTTCAGGTGTTTCAAGACTAATTTTTGCCAATCCTCCCTCACCAAGACTGATATAGAGATTATTGGAAATTCGTTTGGTTGCTTTGGGAGGCTCGGGTAGCACCGTGGAAGAGTAGACACCCAAAACGGAGGTGGGTTCGATGACGGTCAAACGTCGCCCTTCGCCATACAGATAAGCAAACCGGATATCGGCCTCTAGAGTATTACCGCGCCGTTGCATTCCGGTGGATGCGTAGAGGTATTGGAGCGAGTCGGAATGGGCCCTAAATACCACAAGTCCTTCGCTTTCAGAAAGGGCATAAAAATGTGATTCCGAGCTTTCGAGGTCCACGATTCCGGGAATCTCCATTTGATTTTGAAAATCTTGCGACCACTGAGCAAACGTTTGCCCGGGTAAAAAAGTCACAAAGAGAAGTAGTAAAGCGGAATAAATATATTTTTTCATAAACTCAGAGCCATCCATGTTTTTTATACCATCGAAGCGTTCGGGAAATTCCCTCTTCGAGTGAGTATTCGGGGTGATAATCTAATTCCTTTTTAGCCTTTTCGATAGAGCAGGTCCATTCCAGAATCATTTCGTTCGCCTTTTCACGATTCACAACGGGATATGAACCAAAAAATGATGCGGTTGTTTCGATGGCGCCTGCAATTTTTTTCACCCATTGGGGCTTCAATTTAATTGCCAAGCTTTTTTTGCCAAGTACGGTAGCCACAATATCCTTTATTTCATTCCAGTTGGTAATCTTTTCTCCACTGATAAAGTATGTATTAATGCCGGTTTGATTCTGTTTTTCCGCTTTGATAATTCCTTGAATAACATCTTGAACATACACCATGGAAAGTTCGGGTTCGTAGCCATTACCTACAATCGGTGCAATCCCATTTTTCATCATTTTAAACAACGTAAATATCTGATCTTCCCGTGGCCCGTAAACTGCAGGCGGGCGCAATATAGTAATCGACATATCTTTAGGGGCGATTTCATGAATCAGCGACTCCATCCTTTTTTTAGATTCTCCATACATACTTACGGGATTCATCGGATCACCCTCAGATTTTGGAGTACCATTACTGGGTCCCGCAGCCGCCAAAGATGATAGAATTACAAGTTTCTTAACGCCTGCTTTTTCAGCAGAGCGTATAATATTTTCAGTGGCATCAACATTGGCGTAATCAAACTCCCGCTGCGATTTTGCCATTACAACCCCGGCAAGATGGAAAACGGTATCTACATTCTCCATCCCTTTTCGAATTGCAGAGATAGCATGCAAATCTCCGGGAATTTTAGTGTACTCTTTGTTTTCAAGCCATTTTTCGCGTTTACGAACAAGGCATCGCACTTCGTTCCAGGTTTCATTTGCGATCAACGTATCCACAAGATGACTCCCTATAAAACCGGTGCCTCCTGTAACAAAAGCTTTCATTAATTTGTATATTCCTCAGATAATTAATTTTGGAACTTCACCTATTCCCTGCGTCCCGAAAAATATACGAAGTTGGACGTTGCTTATAAAAAAGTATATGGCTCAAAACAAAGTCGCTCTTTTTACCGGTAACTACCATCATGTTCGTGATGGGGTTTCACTCACGCTAAACAGGCTGGTCGCTTTTTTATTGGAAAATGGGGTGGATGTATTGGTTTTTGGGCCAACGATTGATGATCCCCCGATGGAGCACAGTGGCGTAATGGTAGCAGTTCCTTCCGTTAAGGCACCGGGCCGGCCGGAGTATAGAATTACAACCGGTTTTCCCGATGATGCCAGAGAAAAATTAGAAGATTTCGACCCGGATATTGTGCATATCGCCACCCCCGATATTTTAGGATATAAAGCGTTAAAGTGGGCTCGAAAAAATAGTGTGCCGGTGGTATCATCATTCCATACACACTTCACCAGCTACCTGAAATATTATAAACTCGGTTTGATGGAGCCCCTGGGTTGGAAATATCTCCGTTGGTTTTATGGTCAGTGCGAGCATGTGTATGTGCCTACCGAGTCAATGGCTCAAGAGCTGCGGGATCAACAGATTGATACTAATCTTAAAATTTGGGCTCGTGGAATCGACGTAGAAAAGTTTAATCCATCATATCGAAACCCATCGTGGCGTAAAAAGGTTGGATTCAGTGAGGATGATATAGTTGTGACATTTGTTTCTAGATTAGTCTGGGAAAAAAACCTCGAGCTGTTTGCTGATGTTGTTCAGGATGTTCAAAAAACTGAACCGAAACTGAAGGCGTTGGTTGTGGGCGACGGCCCCGCCATGACGGGTTTAAAACAGATGATGCCGAACGCAGCATACTTGGGTTTTTTAAAAGGGGAAGAGCTGTCGTCGGCCTATGCCAACAGTGATATCTTCTTTTTTCCATCAGATACCGAGACGTTTGGAAACGTTACACTGGAAGCGATGGCGAGTGGTTTGCCGTGCCTTGTGGCTGATGCTGTGGGTAGTAAATCACTGGTGGCGCAGAATAAAAATGGGTTTTTGGGCGATGTAAATGACCCCGAAACATTTAAAAAATATTTGAAAAAATTGGTTGATGATTCCGATCTCCGCCAACAGATGTCGGCTGAATCTCTTACACGCGCCGAAGATTACAGCTGGGAATCGATCAACAATAACCTGCTCGGTTATTATCAGGAAATTTTACAAGGAATAACTACTTCGTGAAAATACTTTATATCTCCCATCTACATCCACCTGAGGACCATCCACTTGAAAGCATAGGTGGTATGCAGAATGTAAGTATGCAGATGCTCGATGTGTTGAAAAAGAAGGAGGGAATTGAGGTTGAAGAGATTATTCTCCGCACGTCTTGGAGCAATATCGGGCTGAAAACATTCATGTTTTTAGTATCTCTGCTGAAAAAAATTCCGGAAAAAGTGGACTCTTTCAAGCCGGATGTGATCTTATTTTCATCAATGGTTACGGCGGGCGTTCTTCCATTTATGATAAAAAAGCCGGACGTTCCGTGCGTTACCATTAATCACGGCCAGGATGTAACGTTGCCAATAAACATTTATCAGTGGTATCTGCCTAAGGTTTTTCAGCAGCTTCAAGGTGTTATTTCTGTTTCAGCTGCAACTCGCGAAGCTTGCATTGAACGGGGAATGGATCCTGAAATTGGTGTTGCTTTGCCTAATGGGTTTGAGCCTAAAAACAGTGCTGATTATCCGGATAAGAAAATCGGGCGAAAACTGGTTGAGAAACAGTTTGGAGTAAACCTTGAGGGAAAGTATCTGCTTTTAACTGTGGGCCGCCAGGTAAAACGAAAAGGGCATCAATGGTTTATTGATGAAGTGATGGATAAAATTAGTAGCGATGTTCTGTTTTTAATTGTTGGGGATGGTCCGGAAAGCGGGTTGATTGAGATTGCGCGGGAAAATAATCCCAAAAAAGATAACATTATCATAGCGGGGCGGCTTTCTGATGATATGCTGCAGGCATGTTATGCCGCCGCCGACCTTTTTGTTATGCCGAACATCCCGGTTGAAGGAGATATGGAAGGGTTTGGCATCGTTTTGTTGGAGGCAAATAGTGCCGGTGTGCCTGCGGTTGCATCAAACCTGGAGGGAATAAAAGATGTGATTGAACAAGGTGTAAATGGCTATAGAGTTCGCAGTAGATCCCCGAAACTTTTTTCAAAAAAAATTGATGAAGTCTTGCAGGGAGATCTTGAAGAACTATCTGAAAGCTCGAAAAAATATGTGCTGGAACATTTTGGCTGGGACTCCGTAGTGAATAGGTATATCCAATTTCTTAATAAAGTGATCACCAAAACATAACATTGCCTTTATCAAAATTTGATAGGAGCGTATTACTGGGTATATTTACTGGTTAACAAACGAATTTAAGATTTTTTTTAAATGGGGCAATCTGAAGCCGACATAAAGCATAACAAAATTTTCAATAAGGCTTATAGCTTCACGAAAGCAGAAGAAATTAAGGGTATGGGATTGTACCCATATTTTAAGCCACTACAGGCTACGGACGGAAATACTGTTCAGATAGATGGGCGAGAGGTGATAATGGCCGGGTCTAACAATTACCTGGGTTTGACGAACGATCCTCGAACTATAGAAGCTGCAAAAGGTGTTCTGGATCTGTACGGTACAGGCTGTACCGGCTCGAGATATTTGAATGGTACGCTTGATCTACACCTGGAGCTGGAAGAGAAATTGGCCGAATTCATGGGCAAAGATTCCTGCGTGCTTTTTAGTACAGGGTATCAGACCAATGAAGGTTCGATCCAAACAATAGCCGGCAGAAATGATATTATTTTCTCCGATCGCGATAATCACGCGTGTATTGTTGTTGGAACGCAGGTTTCTAATGCAAAAACGGTTCGCTATCGGCATAATGATATGGATCATTTGCGGATGTCGCTCGAAAAAGCCGATCCGGATGCGGGGAAAATTATCGTAACGGATGGTGTATTTTCGATGTCGGGCGTAATTGCCAAAATTCCTGAGCTGGTAGAGCTGGCCGAAGAGTTTGATGCAGGCCTTTATTTAGATGACGCCCACGCCATAGGAGTAATAGGAGATGGCGGACGAGGTTCGGCTTCGGTATTTGGGCTTACAGATAAAGTGGACCTGATTAGCGGTACGTTTTCAAAATCATTTGCATCGCTTGGTGGGTTTATTGTTGGTGACAGGGAAGTGATTGAGTATATCCGACACCATTCACCGGCGCATATTTTTAGTGCAAGTATGCCGCCTGCAAATGTAGCAACGGTATTGAAATCTCTTGAGATTTTGCAGGAAGAACCGTGGAGACTTAAGCGGCTGGATGAGATTTCAAACTATATGAGAGAAGAGCTTAGAGATTTAGGTTTCAACGTATGGTCTAGTCAAACACCAATTATTCCGGTGGTTATAGGCGATATGTTCGACTGCTTTAGATTCTGGAAAGATCTGTTTGAAGAGGGCGTATATTCAAATGCTGTTGTACCACCGGCTGTGCCTAATGGTCAGGCATTGTTGCGAACAAGCTATATGGCAACGCATACAGATGAACAGCTCGATAGAATTTTAAGTGCATTTAGAAAAGTTGGCTTAAAGCATGGAATCATAGATAAAAATGGCCATTCACTCATCTAACTAACTAATACATCGTGAGTACAAATCCCAGCACTGATTCAATAACTGTTGTAACAACAGAACAAGAGAAATCCGACTTTATTCAATTTCCATACTCTCACTATTCTGATGATCAATACTGGGTGCCGCCGCTTATCATGGAGCAGAAAAAGCTGCTAAATGAAGATAAAAACCCGTTCTACGAAAATGCTGAAATCCGACTGTTTTTGGCATATCGTAATGATAAACCTGCCGGTAGAATCGCCGCAATTATTGATCATCGCTATAATGAATTCCACAATACTAAAACCGGGTTCTTCGGTTTTTTTGAGTCAATAGACCAACAGTCTACTGCAAATTTGATGGTCCGGGTTGCCACGGATTGGCTTCGAAACCAAGGTATGGAAGATGTGTTGGGGCCCACTAATCCCGGTATGATGGATGAAATTGGTATTCTGGTGGATGGATTTGATAAATATCCCGCCATTTTGCTTCCGTACCATAAGCCATACTATGATAAACTTCTCAAAGAGGCTGGATTTGAAAAAGCACAAGATCTGCTTACCTACGAAGTAAACCAGGATAATGTAGATCGCGACCGGATGAACCGTGCCATGCAGATTGTTAAGAAGCGCCTGCCGGAGATTACCATCCGTAAAATTCGACTCAAGAAAATTAAGGATGAGATTAAAATAATTCGAGAGATTTACAACGCAGCGTGGAAAAACAACTGGGGATTTATTCCACTTACCGAAGCTGAATTTGACTATATGGCCAGTGATCTGAAAATGATCGTAAATGATAATTTTGCCCATATTGCGGAAGTTAATGGTAAGCCGATTGCATTTTCTGTTGCTCTGCCCGATTACAACCAAATTTTACGGGATATGGACGGAAAACTATTTCCAACCGGTTGGATGAAAATTTTATGGAACCGTAAAAAGATTAATAAAATCAGAACCGCTTTAATGGGGGTAATCCCGGAATTTCAAGGAAAAGGGGTGGACGCACTTCTCCATCGCGAGGCGATTGAAAACGGCTTGAAAGAAGATTTCTATTCATCAGAAATCGGCTGGATTTTAGAAAGTAACGTGCAGATGAACCGTGTTGCCGAAAAAATTGGCGGTACGCACGACAAAACCTACCGAATGTATAAAAAAGTTCTGTAGAACTTCTCATCTGCTTTTCTGATTGGGTGGCAAAAACACTATATTTTAGCATAAAAAGAATCTAAAATTATAGTGTTAGTTATGAGCGAATTTCGTGTTGAAAAAGACTCTATGGGCGAGATTAAAGTGCCTTCCAATGCCTACTACGGTGCACAAACTCAGCGTGCATTCGAAAATTTCCAGGTTAGCAATTTACGATTCAGCAGAGAATTTATAGCTGCACTTGGCCTGGTAAAACAGATGGCAGCAAAAGTTAATGCAGATCTTGGCTTATTAGACAGTAAGGTTGCAGATGCAATTGCTGAAGCGGCGGAGGAAGTTATCGACGGAAAGTTTGACCACGATTTTGTTGTAGACATTTTTCAAACCGGATCCGGGACGTCTACCAATATGAATTCGAATGAAATTATTTCGAAACGTGCCAACGAACTGTATGATGGTGATAAAGGTCCCATCCACCCAAATGATCACGTCAATTTTGGCCAAAGTTCGAATGATGTTATTCCAACGGCTATTCGAATAGCTTCCGTTGTAGCGGCAAAAGAAAATCTGATTCCCTCACTAAAGCATCTGCATAAAACTATTCTTGAAAAAGGGGAAGAGCTTAAAGATGTTGTGAAAACGGGGCGTACCCACTTGATGGATGCCATGCCGGTTACTATTGCTCAGGAATTTGGTGGCTATGCGCGTCAAATCGAACTGGGGGTTGAACGAGTTGAATCGGCCTTGGAAAGATTACAAGAGCTTCCTCAGGGAGGAACGGCAGTAGGGACAGGAATTAATACCCATGCTGAGTTTGGCGGAAAATTTGCTGAAGCTGTAGCAGAATCAACTGGTATTTCATTTATAGAGACTAAGAATCATTTTGAGGCACAAGCTACGGTAGATGCTCCCGTTGAGCTGAGCGGTCAGCTGAAGACCATTGCAGTCGGGTTGATGAAGATCGGCAACGACTTCCGTTGGATGAACTCAGGTCCGAATGGTGGAATTGGTGAACTACAGCTGAAAGCACTTCAGCCGGGCTCATCTATCATGCCGGGGAAAGTAAATCCGGTAATTGAAGAGTCACTTACGATGGTTTGTGCACAGGTAATCGGCAACGACTCAACGATTACCGTTGCGGGGCAATCAGGAAACTTTGAGCTGAACGTGATGCTACCCGTGGTGGCACATAATCTGCTCGAGTCTATTCAGCTGCTCAGTGAATCTGCTAAAAACTTTGCTGACAGATCTGTAAGCGGACTCACTGCTCGAAAGGATGAGATCGATATAATTGTTGGAAAAAATCCAATACTTGTTACAGCGCTGAACCCGCTGATTGGTTACGACAAAGCGGCTAAAATTGCAAAGAAAGCATTTGCAGAAAAACGTGCCGTAATGGATGTGGCAAAGGAGATGACCGATCTTTCCGATGAAGAGCTCAAGAAAGCATTGAACCCTATGAATATGACGAAGGGCGGTTTTTCGGAATAGATAATTCCGGCGTAAATCGTTTTGTAAATGTGGAGCCAACATGGTATTATTTCGCGGCTTGATGGAACCGGTTCCACGATTTTGTAATGACCTTTTGAAATCAAAAATATTATGTCAGAAACCAAAACAAAGAGTAAGTACACAAAGAAAGAAAAAACAGAAATCCTAAACGATTACAGGATCGCCCAAACCAGTAGAGAGATGTCTCTGTTAGGGAGAAAAGAGGTGCTTACAGGAAAAGCAAAATTTGGAATTTTTGGTGATGGAAAGGAGCTCCCGCAAATTGCCATGGCTAAATATTTTGAGAAAGGAGATTTTCGGTCCGGTTACTATCGCGACCAAACCTTTATGATGGCGATAGAGAATCTGACCATTGAGCAATTTTTCGCTCAGCTGTATGCTAATCCGGATGTGGAGGCAGACCCTAATTCTGCCGGTCGACAGATGAACTCACACTTTGCAACTCGGCTGCTGGATGAAGATGGGAACTGGAAACCACAGACTGAGATGAAGAATACTGCTGCCGACTTATCGCCAACGGCGGGGCAGATGCCAAGGTTGCTTGGGCTTGCACAAGCATCTAAAGTCTACCGCGATAATGATAAACTGAAAGATTGGACCGATTTTTCAAATAATGGAAACGAAGTGGCTTGGGGTACAATTGGAGATGCAAGTACCTCGGAAGGCCATTTTTGGGAAACCTTGAATGCTGCCGGTGTACTTCAACTCCCAATGGTAGTTTCAGTTTGGGATGATGGATACGGCATTTCGGTTGCAAAAAAATATCAAACCATAAAAGAGAGTATTTCCAAAGCATTGCGCGGTTTCCGGCGCACAAAGCATCAGGATGGATTTGAGATTTTAAGAGCAAATGCATGGGACTACCAAGAGCTTTTGGAGACGTATAAGGAAGCTGCAAAAGTTGCCCGTGAAGAGCATGTGCCGGTACTGGTGCATGTTGAAGAGGTAACGCAGCCCCAGGGACACTCCACATCCGGTTCGCACGAACGGTATAAGAGTGAAGAGCGCTTGGAGTGGGAAGCGGAGTATTGCTGCAATAATCAGTTTAGAAAGTGGATTATTTCTGAAGGTATTGCCGATGAAGAAGAGCTGGATAGTATAGACACAGAAGCACAAAAAGAAGTGAAGGACCGGCAAAAAGAAGCCTGGATGGCGTTTCAGGATCCCATCAAAGAGGAGAAAAACCAACTTGATGGATATCTGCAAAAGCTGATATCGGCGCATGGTGTTGATAAACTCTCCGATCTTCAAACAGATTTGAGCCGTAAGAACAGGCCACTTAGAAAAGATATTAGTTCCATAAGTCGTAAAGCCCTAATTGCACTCCGCAACGAAAGCTCTTCGGAAATTGATGAATTCAGAGCGTGGGTGAAAGATCTGCTCGATAAAAACCAAGAGATGTACAGCTCACATCTGTTAAGTGAAACCGATAAATCCCCGATGTTAATTGAGGAAGTTGAACCTACTTATTCAGATAATCCGAAAAGAGTGGATGGGCGTGTGGTTCTTCGTGATAATTTTGATATGCTCTTTTCTATATATCCGCAAACGTTGGTATTTGGCGAAGATGCAGGTAAGCTAGGTGACGTAAACCTTGGCCTCGAAGGTATGCAGGATAAATATGGAGAAGTGCGCGTTTCCGATACCGGAATTCGCGAAGCTACCATATTGGGGCAGGGAATTGGAATGGCGATTCGTGGACTACGGCCCATTGCTGAAATTCAATACCTGGATTATCTGCTATACTGCTTCCAGGGGTTGAGTGATGATTTGGCAACTATCCGATACCGAACCAAAGGTGGCCAGGCGGCTCCTGTGATTGTTCGAACACGTGGGCATCGTCTCGAGGGAATTTGGCATGCCGGCTCTCCTATGGGTATGATTGTTCACGGGCTTCGTGGCGTACATGTGTGTGTACCAAGTAATCTTACAGACGCTGCCGGTTTTTATAATACGCTGCTTCAAGGAGATGATCCGGCATTGATTATTGAGCCGCTGAATGCTTACAGGCTCAAAGAGGAGCTGCCTGATAATCTTGGGGAGTTTACAGTACCACTCGGCATTCCAAAAGTGCTGGAAGAGGGAAGCGATATAACAATCGTGTCTTACGGTTCTACGCTGAATATTGTAAAATCGGTAATGCCTGAGTTGAAAGAGGCAGGAATTTCCGCCGAATTGATTGATGTTCGAACACTTCTACCTTTCGACAGGGAGCATAAGATTGTGGATTCACTGAAGAAGACCAATCGAATTCTGTTTGTGGATGAAGATGTACCCGGCGGTGCAACCGGATTTATGATGCAGCAGGTACTTGATGAACAGGGTGGATATTTCCATCTCGATTCAGAAGCGAAATGCCTGACCGCAAAGCCGCACAGAACCGCTTTTGCCAGTGATGGTGATTACTTTACCAAGCCGAGTGCAGAAGATGTGTTCGAGAAAGTCTACGAGATAATGAGTGAGAGTAATCCCGAGAAGTACCCTTCAATCTAAGACTAAACGGGATTGGGTATGATCCCCCTAGGAAGGGGGAGAGGCCCGCTATTTTGCGGGTCGAGGGGGGATGATTTACTGAGTGTTGATATAGCTGTATTCTTAAATATTCAGCTTTAAACTCATCAGACCGTATGCTCTTTTCCAATAGTCTATTAAAGAATAATCCAGTCGAGGAAGATGAAAATCCATATGAGAGGCAGGTAGGCGAA
>SKWF01000113.1 GCA_007129085.1 Balneolaceae bacterium
AAAGATGCATCGAAAGATGACCGCTTCAACCCGGAGGTAGACAGGCGGACAAACTACACCACCGAAAATATTCTCTGTATGCCCCTCAAAAATAAGGAGGGAAAAATTCTGGGAGTTTTCCAGCTGTTGAATAAGAAAAACGGGACGTTTACCGATCAGGATGAAGAGTTTATCGATGCCCTTTCGATCCAGGTATCGTCGGCCATAGAAAATGCGCGCCTGTACGAGCAGGAGCAGAAGAAAATTGAGATGGAGAAAGAGATGATGGCCGCCGGCGAGGTTCAGAAAAACCTGTTCCCGTCAGAAATTCCTCAGGTGGAGGGCTACCGTGTTGCAGCAATTAATATTCCGGCTCGTGAAACGTCCGGCGACCTGTATGATTTTACGCTGCTTGAAGATAATCGCCTGGTATTTTCGCTGGGTGATGTCTCCGGAAAAGGACTTCCCGCCTCAATTTTGATGGCAAACCTGCAATCGGTGCTGAATGATCTTCCTCATCACAATCCGTCACCATCCTACTGCATTACGAGATCGAACGCGATCATCAACCGGGTGAGCAGCAGCGAAAAATTTATCACACTGTTTTTGGGGGTGATTGATACGGAAACCCATACGTTAACCTACAGCAATGCCGGGCATGAGGATCCGTTTATGATAAGTAACGGCAAGATGGAGCGACTGTCTGCCGGAGGTGTTCCCATTGGAATTTTGCCGGAGTATCCGTTTGAGGAGAAGGAGTATAAATTTGAGCCGGGCGACCGACTCGTTGTGTTTTCAGACGGGGTGAGTGATGCCACTAACGGGGATGATGAGTTTTTCTCCGAGGATCGGCTCGAAAACCTGGTTATGAAACACAACGATCTTACTGCAGATGAACTCCTGGATAAAATTTGCGATGAGATTAAAACCTTTACGGGCGACGCCCCGCAGTTTGATGACATCACCCTGGTGATAATCAGCCGGGAGAGTTAAAATTGAACGGAGAAAGGCAGATCTGCATGTGATGTATAAAACGGCGGACAGATAAGTTATGTAATACCTGTTTTGCCGTTAAACAAGATCTATCTACTTTGGGTTGATGGAGTTAACCAACACGTAAAACCAATCGAAATGATGGCAGAAATTTTTGAAACGGGAAATGCATTTATCTGGGGATTTTTTATCGGGTTGTTTCTTTTGGGGCTGTTCCGGTATTATGAATGGAACCGAGCAGGGCGCCCAATGAAATTGCAGTTTAGGGGCTTAGATATAGCCTACCTTCTGATCTATTTTACAGCTGTGCAGGCGATGGTATTGGTGATGTTTCTGTACCTGATGCAGTCGGTTCCCACGGTTTGGCTGATCGTATGCCTCTCTATTTTAATGGCATTTTTTGTATCGATTGCCGTGGTGGGTCGAGTGACAAAACAGGCTGCGGTTAGAGGATAAAGAATTAGACACGCGAAGTCTCAGAAGACTTCGCGTGTCTGGACTTATTTTTTTGGGTTGATTACTCTCTTCTAAGAGCTACAATAGGATCAAGTCGCGAAGCTTTCCATGCCGGGTAAAAACCGAAGAAAACGCCAACAGCCGCCGATACGCTTACGGCCACAATCATGGCGTTTGTACTGAACATGGCGGGCCATCCGGCGTAATTTGCAATAATCTCGGTGGATAACACGCCCAGTATAATCCCGCCAATTCCTCCCAGCAGGCAGAGTACCACCGATTCAATTAAAAACTGGAGCAGTACATCCGGCGCTTTGGCTCCAACGGCTAATCGCAGTCCCACTTCCTTGGTCCGTTCGGTAACGCTAACGAGCATCACATTCATGATGCCGATTCCCCCTACAAAAAGAGAGACACCAGCGATGGAAGCGAGCAGCCAAGTCATCACCCTGGAGGTCTCTGTTGCTGCCTGCGCCACCTCCTCCTGGGTTTGAACCGTAAAGTCATCCTCTTGGTGAGGGGCAAGCCGATGGCGCTCCCGGAGCAGGTCCCGAATCTTCATTTGGGCGATTTCCATCGACTCCTGGTTATACACCTGCACATTAATCACCATGGCGTGCGAACGGCCTGAAATACGCTGAAAACCCGTGGTATATGGCACCAGTATAATATCATCCTGAACGGAACCCATCAGAGACATTCCCTTTCGCGAGAGTACACCAATTATTTCGAGAGGCAGTCCACGAACGCGTACAGTTTCTCCAATGGGATCGGCCCCTTCAAAAAGTTCATCCACAATGGTTTGTCCCACCACGGCTACAAGGGATGCCTGCCCAACATGCTCTTCGGTAAACATTTCTCCACTCTCCATCGGCCACTGCCTGATTTGCAGATAATCGGCCGACTGCCCGTAAATTCTAGTATGCCAATTTTGATTTCCGTAAACCACAACGCGCTGTGATCGCACCTCCGGGCTGGCTGCAATAACTTCAGGTATTTCATTTCGCAATGCTTCGGCATCTTCCACGGTTAAGGTGTTTGCACTTCCCCCGCCGATGCTCACGCCGCCAAGTTGCCGTTCACCGGGAAAAACGAGCACTACATTTTGTCCCAGCCGGTTTACTTGCTCTTCTACCTCGGCACTTGCGCCCTGCCCGAGCCCAACCATAGTTATTACGGCGGCTACACCTATAACAATTCCCAGCGCGGTAAGGAGGGTACGCATCCGGTTTCTCCGAAGCGCTTTAATAGAGATATATGGAACAGCGGTCCATTTCATCAGTTTAGCTCCTCTTCAAATTCAAGATCTTCCTGGTCCTGCCAGTTATCCAGAGACTCTTTTGCGCTTTTTGGCGTAACGGCCCGGTCTGATCGGATCACCCCGTCTCGCATGGTTACGATACGCTCGGTAAACCGGGCTACTTCCGGCTCGTGAGTTACCATTAAAATTGTTAAGCCGTCACGGTTCAGCTCTTGGAAAAAATCCATGATTTCGAGACTGGTTTTGCTGTCCAGGTTGCCCGTGGGTTCATCAGCCAGCAAAATTTTTGGCCGTGATACCAGTGCCCGTGCGATGGCAACCCGCTGCTGCTGACCACCTGAGAGTTCGTTTGGAGTATGCTCTATGCGATC
>SKWF01000022.1 GCA_007129085.1 Balneolaceae bacterium
GTGTGTTGGTAAAGATGATTGTAGATCCACTTTTGTCGAGAATAGGCAGAACCTTGTGCAGTAGATTTATTCCCAGGTGGCCATGCCAGGGGAAGGTCTCTACATTATCCGGCAGCACAGAGTGAGTGTTAATTTTTTTGGATTGCTTTGCCTTGATGACCACTGAATCGGAAGATTCTGCTTCTGCGCCAAGTAATATTTCGAGTGCCTCATCAAGGTTGCCGATGGTGGCCGATATCCCCCATACCTGCAGGTCCGGATTCATACCCTTCAGCCGGGAAAGTCCCAACTCTACCTGGGTTCCCCGTTTTGACCCGATAAGCTCGTGCCATTCATCCACCACAACAGCGTTCAAGTTTTTGAAGCGCCCGGGATACCCTTTTTGTGCCAATAAAATATGCAGGCTCTCCGGAGTTGTAATGAGCACTTCCGGCATTTGTCGCTTCTGTTTCTGCTTTACTGATGAGGATACATCACCGGTTCGCCGTTGAACTGACCAAGGTATTCCAAGATCATCAAGCACCTGCTGCATCGCTTTTTCCATCTCTTTTGCAAGGGCTTTCAGAGGGGTGATCCACAGCAGTTGGAGTCCATTTTTTTCGAGAGATCGGTACTCTTCGGGATGTTCATCAATCCAGCGAATAACTGTAGGAATGAAAAGCGCATACGTTTTACCGCTGCCGGTTGGGGCGTTGAGAATTCCTCTTTGTCCCGCATTAAAAGCATCCCACACGTTTTTCTGCCAGCCGAAAGGTTTCCATCCCTTTTCTTTAAACCACTCTTCAACGATGTTTTCACCCGGGCTCATGTATGATGATGGTTGATTTATATATCAGGAAAGATCAACAGAAATGGAGATCGGTTTCGTTTGGAGTTTTACAAGAAAAAAGGGAGTGAAGAATGTATGGATTGGGTAAAGAATCCACTGAAATGAGTTAAACGTAAAATTTTTTATAAAACACTTGAAAATGCCGTAAAAAAGCTTCAACATAAAAGCGCTTCTGTAGCCAATCAATTAAATATCAATGAACGGATTTAAATTATGTGGTTAAACATCAATTCTTTCGATGAGTACAAAGAAACTTACCAACAAAGCGAAGAAGATCGCCTAAAATTTTGGGAGCACGAAGCGGGTACGTTTTACTGGAGAAAAAGCTGGGATAAGGTTCACTCCGGAGGATTTGAAAAAGGAGATATTAAGTGGTTTGAAGGCGGAAAGCTGAACATCACAGAGAATGCGCTTGATCGTCACCTGAATACGATTGGGAATAAGACGGCCTTTATTTTTGAGCCGAATCATCCGGACAGTTTTCGCAGAACAATTACCTATCGTCAGCTTCATGAAGATGTTTGTAGATTTGCGAATGTGTTAGAAAGCAAAGGAATTAAAAAAGGAGACCGTGTCTGTATTTACATGGCAATGACTCCCGAGTTAATGATTGCTGCACTGGCTTGTGCTCGAATTGGAGCCGTTCACTCTATCGTTTTTGCCGGATTTTCAGCGCAGGCATTGGCCGAGCGTATTAACGATTGTGAAGCGAAGATGTTGATTACAAATGATGGCTTACGTCGTGGTGATAAGCACGTTCCGCTTAAAGATATTTCTGATGAAGCTTTGGAAGATTGCCCCAGCGTTACGGATGTAATTGTTTGTCAGCGCACGAATCGGGAGATTGATTGGAAAGAGGGGCGCGACCAATGGTGGCACAACCTGATCCGAAATGCATCGAAAGAGCATACAGCCGTTGAGATGGATGCTGAAGACCCGCTCTTTATTCTTTATACATCAGGATCAACCGGGAAGCCAAAGGGCGTACTGCATACTTGTGGCGGCTACATGGTGCACACCAGCTACACGTTTCGAAACGTATTTCAGGTAGAGGAGGAAGACATCTACTGGTGTACGGCTGATGCCGGTTGGATTACAGGGCACACCTACATCATGTACGCTCCGCTGTTCAACGGAGCCACGGGTGTGATTTTTGAAGGGACACCAACTTATCCCGATGCAGGCCGGCTTTGGGAGGTTATTGAGAAGTATAAAGTGACGCATTTTTACACAGCTCCAACGGCAATACGCGCTCTTATGAGCTACGATCTGGATTATGTGAAAAAATATGACCTTAGCTCCCTTAAAGTTTTAGGTAGTGTTGGCGAGCCGATTAATGAGGAGGCATGGCACTGGTATAATGATCACATCGGGGGAGGAAATTGCCCGATTGTAGATACTTGGTGGCAGACCGAGACCGGTGGAATTATGATTTCACCTCTTGCCGGAGTTACGCCTACGAAGCCCGGTTTTGCTACTCTCCCACTGCCGGGAGTGAGCCCTGTCCTGATGGATGAAGAAGGCAATGAGATTGAAGGTGATGGCGTAGAGGGGAATCTCTGCATCAAACATCCCTGGCCGGGAATTGCCCGAACGATTTGGGGCGATCACGATCGATATATTAAAACCTATATGAGCACCTATAAAGGGTATTATTTTACGGGTGACGGCTGTAAACGTGATAAAGATGGCTACTACCGAATTACCGGGCGGGTTGATGACGTGCTTAACGTTTCAGGCCACAGGTTGGGAACAGCGGAGATAGAAAATGCGATTGATGAGCACAAAAATGTGGTGGAGACGGCAATTGTCGGCTATCCGCATGATGTGAAAGGCCAGGGTGTATTTGCATTTATGATCTGCGAAAAAGAGCCGGATGATCCCAAAGCATTCAAAAAAGAGGTGCACGATCTGGTAACAAAAATCATCGGGCCGATTGCTAAGCCCGATAAAATCCAGGTAGTTGCCGGTCTTCCAAAAACCCGATCAGGAAAGATTATGCGCCGGGTTTTGCGTAAAATTGCTGCCGATGATCTCGAAAATCTCGGTGACACATCCACACTTCTCGATCCATCCGTAGTAGATGATATTAAAGCGGGGACGTCTTATTAGGCTGATATCTGCGCTGAAGATCTGTCAGATTGCTTCTTGTGGCTCTTTTTAACCAAAACAGTTGAATAATTATAAATTCAACCATATTAGTTAAAAATATGTATATTCAAC
>SKWF01000240.1 GCA_007129085.1 Balneolaceae bacterium
CCGCGAATATTGTTGCCGTAATCAAACGTAACAGCTCCCTTTTCTTGCAGTTTCAACATCGTATCCACATGGGTTACCATCGAGTCGAGCACATCCGATTGATACGCCTCCGGATCATTTTCCCGCTTTTTCGCAGCTTCATCCAGCGAATACCCCGCCGGAATGTAGCCAAGCTGAAGATCATGCGCCGAGGTTTGATCGGTCAACACGTCCGGGATCACATCTTTTTCCAGGAGTTCGGGAAGCAGGTCAGCAACATTTCCCAAAAGCCCTACCGACAGAGCTTCCCCCTTCTCTTTTGCAGTCAATACTTTTTCCAGGGCATCATCCAGCGCCGTACATTTCACATCGCAATACCCGGTTTTAATACGCATATCAATCCGGCTCTCATCCACCTCGATGCCCAAAAATGCTGCGCCGTTCATGGTAGCGGCAAGCGGCTGAGCTCCACCCATTCCGCCAAGTCCGGCCGTGACTACGAGCTTTCCTTTCAGCGAGCCATCAAAATGTTGACGGGCGCACTCGGCGAACGTCTCATAGGTTCCCTGCACAATTCCCTGCGACCCGATGTAGATCCACGATCCGGCGGTCATCTGCCCGTACATGGTGAGCCCCATTTTATCGAGCTTTCGAAATTCATCCCAGTTGGCCCACCGCGGCACAAGGTGTGAATTGGCAAGCAGAACCCGCGGTGCCTCTTCGTGAGTGCGAAACACGCCCACCGGCTTTCCGCTCTGAATCAGCAGCGTCTCATCATTTTCAAGCCGTTTCAGTGTCTCAATTATTTTGTGGTAGCTCTCCCAGTTTCGGGCGGCTTTTCCGCCTCCGCCATAAACAATCAGCTCATCCGGCCGCTCCGCCACATCAGGATCCAGGTTGTTCATCAACATGCGCATGGCGGCCTCCTGGTGCCAGCCTTTACATTGTAGTTCCGATCCGTGTGGTGCTCGTATTGTTTCTTTTTTCATGGCAGATATTTTTGATTCCAATAGAGTTTGATGACGTCGCTACCGGAATATACTGTTCCTGAACAATGGTAAAAAGGGATATAAATTTATGGGCTGCAGACAGGTAGAAATCTGCCAACAAATATCACTCCGGAGCGCAACGATTTGGATTTAGAAACGTATTGTTGATGTTAACAATCAATCCACCTATTCCGGAGATGTTAAAAAACCTGCTACTATTTATTGCCGTAATTGCCGCTTCGCTCTCTATTACAAATACCGGAAACGGACAAACCGTAAAAGGCCATATTTTTGATACCGAAACCGGCAATCCGCTCCCAGCAGCCACAATTTTGTACGAAGGAACCTACCGCGGCTCTACCGCCAATCTCGAAGGTGAATTTTCCATCGAAATAGATGAATTTCCCGCCGTGTTGGTAATTCGATATATCGGGTATGAATCGCAACGAATTGAGTTGGATCAATTGCCTGAAACTCCGCTCACCGTTGAGTTGAAGCCATCGGTAACCGAGATGGAAGAGATTGTTGTTACCGATCGCGATCCCGGCCTCTCTATCATGGAGCGCGTAATTGCACGAAAACAGCTCTGGCGTGATGAACTCGAAAGCTACGAAGTGGATGCCTATACGCGGCAGGTGTTACGAAACGACACCTCCATCGTATCCATTACGGAGAGTGGAACCCGGTCGTTTTGGGATCGAGAGATGGGCCACCGGGAAGTTCAGCTCTACAGCCGTCAAACCACAAACATCGGCCGAGATCAAAACTTCGCCGGTGTTCGGTTTTTGCCAAATTTTTACGATGATAACATCACCATTGCCGGCTTTAACGTAGTGGGGATTACCCACCCCAACGCCCTCAATTATTACGATTTCAGCTTGATAGAAACTCTCCAAATTGATGGTGACCCGGTTTACAAAATTGATGTGATTCCGAAGCGCCGTCTACAACCCCTATTTGAGGGGACGGCCTATGTGCTCGGCACGGAATATGCACTTTTAGAGGTCGATCTTACGCCGAATGATGTTGTTACATTTCCGCCGCCCATCCAGGGTTTTAACCTCTCATACAGCCAACAGTTTGATAATTTTGGGGAAGATTTCTGGCTTCCTGTCGACATGCGCATCGACGGTACCATCCAAATTTCCATGATTGGGCTTCGGTTCCCGGCTATTCGTTTCAGTCAAAGCTCCAACCTCTCCGAATACCGCATCAATGTGGAGTTGCCCGACTCCCTTTACCGGCAGGATCAACAATTTACCCGGGCTGAACCGGATACTGCCGCTGATTTTTCCGACCGAATGATTCCGCTCACCATCGAAGAATCATTAGCCTACGAAACAATCGATAGCACACAGACCATGGAGAAAGCGTTTGAGCCGGAGGGATTCCTGGCCCGCTTTTTACAGGATGACGGTGATGATTCATCCGCTACCATGGGGCCGGGCAACCAACGATTTGCAGGAGTTGAGTTTCAAGGGCGTTTTAACCGGGTTGATGGGTTTCATGCCGGAGTCGGGGTGGATCAAACCGTAGAACAAATTGGACTGAATGCCGCCCTGTTTGCCGGCTACAGCTTCCACGCAGAACATCTCAACTATGGAATTTCTCTTCGACAGGAGATTCCAACAGGTGAATCAGACAGACGATTTTTTGTGAAAGGAGGATATGCAGATGAGATCAGATCGCGTGGAACCGGTACGATTTACTCCCCATTTATGAACAGTACACAGGCCCTTTTTGGCGGAGAAGATTACTTCGACTATTTCAAAACAGACGAGTGGAAAGCCGGTATCGAAGCGCGGAGGCTTTTGCCCCGGACCGATCTCTCTCTGGATTTCATTCGGCGCAACGATCAATCGCTGCAAACCACGCAGGAATCCATTTATGATTACAGCCTTTTTGGATGGCACCGAACCCGTCCGGCCAATCGTCCCATACAGGATGGACGGCTCAACGCCATCAATCTTCAAATCGACCTCAACCGGGGAGGCTTCAACTACGGCGTGACCGGCTCCCGGGATCTGCAGCTCTCAATAACCCACTCCTCGAAAGAAATTGGCAGTGATTTTGATTTTACCGC
>SKWF01000088.1 GCA_007129085.1 Balneolaceae bacterium
CAATTGAAGCAGAGGTTTCAACCAATGCTTCCGCATGTGATAGGAGTACTGATGCATAACGCATGTTCATTACGTTATCTGCATTATTCGCTCCATCCGTAAACTTCAGTGTAGAACGGTTGTCTTCGTCCCTATCCAATAGCTCACCTCTAAGATCAACTACATCATAACCTGCAGCATCAATTGCTGTTTGTTGGTCATCCGTAACGGTTTCTTCCAAAGCGTCAGTAAAGTCAGAGCTATACTGGATATCTCCACGTCCATCTCTGTCCGTATCTGTATAGAACGCATTCTGTCCTAAATTTACACCCGGGTTATCTTGAGGCGTATGAATTATCTCAAAAATCGACTCCGAAGAGAATTCATTGTTAAATGGACCTCCGGGTTCATCGGTTAGTGAAAATTCACCGGAGTTGATAATCTGCTCTGCGTAATCCGCAGCTGCTTCATAATCACCCCGCTCAAGCTCAATACGTTTCAGATACCCAAGAACCGTATACTGAGTAGCTCTGCGATCTGCTCTTAAGCCTTCAGCAGGCAAAAGATCAAGTGCAGTTAGAAGATCTTGCTCTGCCTGATCAAACACTTCTGAAAGTGGTGAACGAGGAAGATTTTCAAAGTCTTCAGTACTCTCTACTCCTTCAGTACGAATTGGTACAGCTTGGTGAGAGTTATCTCCTGTATATCCCCAAGGCTTTGCGAATACTCGAGCTAATTCAAAGTAGAGCATACCTCTTACAAAGTGGGCCTCTCCTTGAACTTCGGCACGACGTGCATCAGTAAACTCTGGGTCATCAACTTCGTCTGCATATTGCAGAAGTACATTTGCAGTGTTGATTTCCCGATAGGATACATTCCACCAACTTCCAATTTGCCCATCAGATGGCAGCATTGATTTACTGGCTTGACGAGCATAGTTAGCGAAACTTCCCGACCAGTTTACATTATCGGCCATAATTTCAGGAAGTACGTTAAAGTTACCTCCTGCAATGTTTCCGTTCTGGAGCCCATCATACATACCTGTTACCAGGTTATCCAGGCCGTCCGGATCATTTATTACATCCTCTGTTGGAAGTGATTGTTCCGGTGAGGGACTGTCAAGCAGATCACACCCGACTCCAATCAATCCAAAGAGTACAGTTGTTATAAGTATTAATTTCAGATTTTTCATAATTATTCAGCAATAATTTTAAAATGTAATATTAGCACCCATCATTACAGTTCTCGGCTGCGGATTTTGGAAAAAGACATCGGTTGATTGGATGTTTCCTCCGGAAGCCGCTTCAGGGTCAGAACCGTTAAATTCTGAACTTGTTACAGTAAGCAGGTTTTGACCTTGAGCATATAGGCGAATACTTGTATCACCTGTTAGATCTGCCGGCAAGGTGTACCCTACTGTTAACTGCTTTAATCTCAGGTAAGATGCATCTTCTAAATAACGAGTACTTGGTTGTGATCCGTTGTCCGTAAACAGAATAGGACGTGGATTTGCTGCATCCGTATTATCAGGTGTCCAGTAGTCATTTTGCCTGGTTGACTGATTAAACAGAGAGTTCATGTTTGTATCGGTAAATGTACCGTCTGCTCTGTACAGGTCATTTCCATAGGAATACTGGAAGAAAATAGTTGCATCAAAACCCCCGTAGGCAAAGTTATTGGTAAAGCCACCAAAGAATTCAGGAAAAGGATTTCCTGTAGTTACTCGATTGGCTGTACTGTATGACTCTGTTACTTCACCGTCAAGGTCTAACCATTGTGCATTACCATTCTCAGGATTTACACCAGCATATCGTACCATATAAAACTGACCGATAGGCTCTCCTTCACGCAACATGTTTTGACCAAATATTTGATCTTCGCCATCAACTAGAGTGAGTACTTCATTGTCGACTGTTGAGATGTTAAAGCTGGATGTCCAGTTAAACTCTCCCTGAAAAATGTCAGCACTTAAGTCAAACTCCCAACCTTTATTCCGTACTTCACCAATATTATCAGTAACGCTGGTAAATCCGTTAACGCCTGATACCGGAACATCAAGTAGTAGATCATCGGTATCTTTAATGTAGTATCCTACACTACCGCGCAGTCTGCTATCGAAAATACCAAACTCAAGCGCTCCATCGAATTGCGTTGTTTTTTCCCATTGCAGGTCGGGATTCTCAAGCTGATCAATTCGCCCACCGGGAACGCCATCGTAATCCGTTCCAAACCCGACAAGTCCTAATGTTGGGAAGTTACCGATGTTAGCATTACCGGTTTGTCCTACACTAGCACGTGCTTTAAGAAAATCTACTGTGTTGCTGGTGTAGAAATCCTCATCACTAATAATCCACCCGGCTGAAAGTGCTGGGAAGAATCCGTACTGGTTTTCATCACTAAAGCGTGAAGAACCGTCAACCCGGCCTGTTAATGAGAAGATATAACGATCCTGGAATGTATAATTTATACGAGATAAGTATCCCTGGAAAGTATAGCTTGTACCTGAACCTGTAGCTCCTGTAATATCAGCAGCTGAGTTTAGGTTGACCAGCTGTGGGTTCGGAAATCCCTGCCCTGTAGCACTAAAGCTTACATTTTTGGTCTCTTCCATGGTAATACCGGCGAGGGCATTCACATCATGGTCGCCAAATGTATTTTGATATTCCAGCGTATTTGTAAAGCTGAAGTTTCTATACTGATCATTTGACGATGTTGTTAAACCACTTGGTGACCCATCAGTTGTATAATCAGCACGAGCAATCTGCTCTTGAATTTGAAATAGATCAAAAGCAAACTCTGTGTTAAACACTAAGTTTTCTGAAAGGTTAAACCTTGCGTAAGAGGAACCCAGAACCTGTGTAATATTAGATTCAACATCTATGCCTTCGATGTTACCTACCGGCTGACCGGAGAATGCAACATTTGCATTAGGTGCAACACTGAAGTTTAACGCTCCTTCATCATCACGCATCGGTACATTCGGATAATAGAGCGCACTAAATGTGTATGGTGCTGCGACAGCATTACTGGAATAAACTCTAAAATTATCAGACCGTGATGGATTTAAGTTTA
>SKWF01000280.1 GCA_007129085.1 Balneolaceae bacterium
ATCACTACGTAACGAATACGGCGTATGGAATGGCCTCCTATACAAAGGGAGCGATATTTTTGCATCAGCTGGGATATGTTGTAGGTGAGGATGTGTTAAAAAGAAGCCTGAACCGATTTTACGACGAATGGAAATTCAAGCACCCCACCGGCAAAGATTTTATCCGAATTGCGGAAGAAGAGAGTGGAATTATACTCGATTGGTATTATGAATACTGGGTGACAACCACAAAGACCATCGATTATGGAATTGAATCGGTTGCCGAAGAAAATTCAGATCAAACCAAAGTAACTCTTGAACGTATTGGATTGATGCCGATGCCGCTGGATGTGGAGGTTGAGCTTGCGGATGGCTCCATCAAACATTACTACATCCCGATGCGAATTATGTGGGGACAAAAAGAGAACGAGTTTGACGTGGAGCGCACCGTGGCTGATGACTGGCCATGGGTATTCCCGGAATATGAGCTAACGGTTGATTACGGGAAAGATGAGATCGTACGCATTGAGATTGACCCTACTCAGCGAATGGCCGATGTGGATCGAGCCAATAATGTTTGGGAGCCTGAATCGGAAGATGAAGAGTAACGCCCGGTTTTATAAAATTTGTCCGACGGATGTAAACGCAATGATGGCAGCGAGAATCCAGACGTAGTAGGAGAAAAATCTGAACTTGGCATCGTATAGTAGGTTTAAAACGAGGTAGAGGGCGGCGATGCCAATCAGTGCTGCCACGGAAAATCCGATTAACAGAGAAGTAACGGGAATGGAGAGTAAACCTCCGGCCATATATACTTCAATTCCCTGCAGCAGGCAGGCGCCAAGTATGGTTGGGATAGCGATAAAAAAGCTGAATTCAGCCGCCTCTTTACGCTGAAGGCCCACAAATAGTGCAAAGGCGATGGTTGTTCCGCTGCGGCTAAGGCCGGGCATTAATGCAAGCCCTTGTGCTACACCCACGATAATGGCAATCCAGAGGCCCATCTGGCGAAGCCCGATCTTTCGGTCTGATAAAATATCTGTCCACCACAGCAAAATTCCGGTAGTGGTTAACGTAAGGCTAATAATTATCGGCTGGGCAAATATCGATTCAAATGCCGCTTTCATGGGAAATCCAATCAACCCGGTAACTGCTACTGAGACTATTCCAAGAAGCGTCAGTTTTACGTACAGTCCGCCAATATTGGTCTGCTTTTTAGAAGAGTCCACCAGGTTTAAAAATCCCTGTATAGCTTGCCGGAGGTAGATCGACAGGCTTTCCCGAAACACAACAGCGATCGATACAAGGGTTCCGACATGAACCACAAGATCAAAAAGAATCATTTCGGCGGAGTCGGGGTCCGGAAGTGAAATACCCATGCCAATGAGCCAGTGCTGCATCAGGGCAAGGTGGCTGGTAGAACTGACGGGGAAAAACATGAAAATTCCCTGTATGATACCGAGTAAAATGGCAACCCACCAAATCATGTAATAGAGTTTAATTTATTGCAATGCAGAGTGATTGTACGACCCTCTTGAAATTGAGATCCCAAGGTAAAAAAACTTTCTTTTAGATATGAGATTGATCTGCCATAAAAAAAGATCTCTTTACATGAAGCTGTCAGCAATGGCATATAAAAAAGTGATAACCGTAAGAATAAAGAAAACGACAAAAGAGATGTACATCCCCGAAAAGAAAGAGTAAACCTGTTTGAGCCGATGCTGTTCCGATTCGGCTACTTTAATCGGCTGGTCTTTATCCATGTAAAATGAGAAGTCTTTAAATTTATTATAGCCGAAAAACACAACAAAAGATCTGGAGATATAGTACATCAGGAGAGTCCAGTTGAACTTTAAAAATTCCATGGGCCCTTTTGGGTTGAACCGTTCGGAATGATTTTTGAGCAGAAGAATGAGCATATAGCTGTAGGCCAAAAATGCCAGTATTGCCACAAAAAATGTGATAAAGAATAGGACGATAAATATTTCAGCGACAGATGGCATAATACGGCTCTTGCTGCTTTTACGTGATTAGTGTGTAGGGCAAACCGCTACTTATTGTAATAAACATAAGCCCACAGAATTAATAAAGGCTGCAAAACCAAAAGTCGGATCCACGCAGCCCAAACAGGAATACAAATTCGCTCGGAAACACAGCCATCCATTGCAATGTGGTGAATATGTGCCGGAATAAATGCGATTAAAAGAAGGATAATTCCCGCCGCTGAGAGGCGTCGGTATCGTTCAGTCATCAAACCGGCCCCAAGTACTACTTCCAAAAAACCTGATAGCAGATTAAGAAATTCCGGCCACGGTAAATAGGGTGGAATTAGAGGCAGGTATGCTTCAGGACTTATAAAATGATTGGTTCCTGCAAGGATAAACAATCCTCCAAATAGATAGCGCGAGATTTTTTTCATAGATAGTTGTAACAATGATTAGGGCTAAATTACTCCGGTTTAATGTTTGCCCCATGAATCACTGATACCCAATCCACACAGCGATAACCATCGTGATGGAGGCGAGAATCAATAGTTTGATGATGAGCGGCCAGATGAATTTAAACCATTTAGCGTACGGAATTCCGGCGAGTCCGAGAATTCCCATCAGTACGGCATTTGTGGGGACGATCATGTTCATCAGCCCGTCGCCGAATTGAAAGGCGAGTACGGAAATTTGTCGTGATACTCCCACGATATCCCCGATTGGAGCCATCAGCGGCATAGTTGCGAGTGCCTGGCCGCTGCCCGATGGAATAAAAAAGTTGAGAATACTTTGGATGAACAGCATTCCGATAGCCGAAAATTCAGCACCGACTTCTGCGAGTGGAGTTGCCAGGCCATCAACAACAGTGTGGAGAATTTGTCCGTCTTCCATCAGCAGGGCAATGGCTCGTGCAAAGCCGATAATGAGTGCCGTGGATGTAAGCTCTGCCGCGCCGTTTCCAAAAACCGTTGCCGTTTTGTTCATACCAATACCGGAGATTAAGCCAACCACTATGGCGAGCCCAACAAACATGGCACCAAGTTCCACCAGGTACCAGTCGGCAACGGCAATTCCCACAATGAG
>SKWF01000175.1 GCA_007129085.1 Balneolaceae bacterium
CGTTCAGGAATTGGCTGAAAAGAAGAAATAAGGTAGAACGATTTGTAGGGTTGCAGCTGTTTTAGCAGCATGATTTTACGCAGCCTTTTTCTATCTGTTCTACTTCTATCTTTTATGTCGTGCGCGTCATCCGGTCAAACGGTTACTGATGCCGTAGTAACAACTCCGGCAGGATCAAACCTCGATTTTGCCGGAAGTTCAACAAGTGACGACGATCTTGTCCGGAATTATACCGGTGATGATGTTATTCTCTATCTGCCATTTCCGGCAAATATGGCAACCGTAACAGGTGCTTCAGGTGAGATTGATGTAGTGATTCTCTCCCCGGCAATAACAACGGGCACTGAATTATCGGTACTTCCCATCGGGGTGATGCAGCTTTTAGTTAGAGGTGAAAGGGTTGATAAACTTATCGCTGTGCCGGCCGATCCGTCCCTGCGAGTTATAAAATCACCAAGTCTGGAGCAACTCAGGCTCAACTATCCCGGCGTGATCGAGATTTTAGAAATCTGGTTTAAAAATTCCGATGGCGAAGGGATGACAGAAGTGCTTCATATTGGCGATGAAAAAGAGGCCGAAAGACGCCTCAGGGAAATTTTGTAGCTGTCTGTTTAACCGATTTTTCGGTTAGATCTGATTATGGTTTTTCTGCCTACTCACCTATCTTTCGATTCATTCTCAAAACAGTGAAACCCACAAAACTGGACAATTATAAAACCAACTATGAGTAAAAAGCCAACGGCTGAAGAGCTACTTGAAGGTGATGAATATAAAAAAGTGCAGGAGCTGGATCACGAAGAGATTGCAGAGTTTGTAATGAAAAGCCTGCAGTATCAAAACTTTTTTACTGTCGCGTTTAAACTTTCGATGGTGTCAATTTCTGCGATTGTTCTGGCCCAGGTAATTATTCATTGGGATGGGGGAGAATCTTTTCTGGGGCTTCTGGCCGGGGTGCTTATTACATTTACTGCCGGGGTGTTAATCCACGAGATTCTGCATCTGATCGCCTACTTTTTATTGGGCGCCCGAAAGCTCTCTATTGTCCCAAAGTGGAGTCAAGGTGCTGTTGTAGCTGCAGCAGATCAATTTGTTATTGGCCGCCGGGGATTCTACTTCCTGGCTATGACTCCATTTGTAATATTAACAGCCGGAGCATTTGTGGCTCTTTTTTACACATATGGAATCTACTATCATATGGTACTCTCTTTTCTCTTTTTCCACTCCATGGCCTGCATCGGTGATTTTGGGATGGCCAGCTATTTTTACGAAAACCGAGATCGCACCATCTATACCTTTGATGATATGGAGAATGAGAAGAGCTATTTCTTTGAATTGAAACAGGAGATATGAAGGTATCTCATTTCGGAAGATAGTTAACAAATATGCGACGAATCGTTCTGTTATCAATTACACTTTTCAGCTTTTGCTGGCAGAGCGGCTGGGCGCAAACTCCATTCGAAACGTTTGATTTCAGCCTGAATGGCTCGACCATTATCAACGACAATGCCCTTCTACAGAATTGGAATCCCACAGAAGGAATTTCAATTGAGGCTCGATCGCCCTATTACATCGGGGAGCTGGAAGCCGGCACACGATTTGTCTACTATCAAGCTGATCAATTTGAGGGCTCTGCTTTTCGATCTATCTACATGTTTATCGGCTGGTCATATCCCATAGAGCTTGGGGAGAGGTTTTCTGTGACACCCGGATTTCGAATCGGCAACCATTTTATGTGGCAGGATGAAAAGAAGGAGTATTTTGGAGATTCCGGGGGCTCGCCTTTTGTGTTTCATCGTAACGAAAGCCAGTTTGCATACGAACTGCAAGTACGTACTGCCTACAATTTCAGTGAACGTTTGTATATACACCTTTCTGCCTCATATAAGCGCACACCAATCAATATTCCGTTTGAGGTAGCCTATGTGTCGGTTGGATTTGCCCGTACTTTTTCAACCCCCGGCTGGCTGAGGAGGTTTGTGCAATGAATCTGTTCCTGGCAATTCTGTTTATGATCTCTCCTACCCCCGATTTTGAGCCGGGAATAAATGAAACCACGTCAGACTCTGTTGAGTCAAACTTTATCGTTCGATCGGAAGATCTCTTTTGGGAGATTGGCAATGATCATATATCACTGGATCGCCTCTCTATCTCCCTCAATGATCGGTACACGGGATATTTTGGCAGGCAACCGCGATTTGTTGTGGATGGCATTCCTATTGATGTGGATTACTTTGGAACGATACATCCACAATATCTGCCCATTGCCCTCGGCAGAATAAGCGATCTTTATTACGATAAACGTCTCTCTGAAATCAGTCTTAACAGCCATGAGTTGGAAGAGGGGTTATCGTTTTATGGATCCACATATATTTCCAACGAGGCGGGAGAGCCGGGCCCGTGGGTTTACGATCCCGACCGGGTAACGCCCAATATTGAGCGCTTTGGCCCGGGGGTGGATTTGCAATCCTCCTACCGTTCGGGCGAATGGTATGCAAAAGGCCTATTCCGGTTTCATCGGCATCTGAACAGTAATCTATCTGTGCAGAACCGAATGAAAAACATGGTGGCTTTTCCCGAAACTGCCGAGTACCTGGATGTGGAATCTACGACACGATCAGGGACGATGGAGGTTGGATTTTATGGCGAAAATGGCGCCTTAAAGGCACGATCCGTACATGGACGAAGCCATGAATTTCTATTTTTCCGTCCGCTGGGACGGGAGGTGCCGACAGATATATCACTGGATCAATATTCACTCTATGGGGATTACAAGCTGAATGATAGCTGGACAATGGCTTCGTACGTGCAGCATCAAATCAAACGGCTTGATGAACGCCGAAATGCATTTGGCCATAATTTTGACTGGGGTGAAACCAGGCAGAACCTGAGGCTGTCGGCAGAGAGAACATCAGGCCGGTCGGCATTTGAATTGGGAACCGAAATCTACTCTGTAGAACATGAAGGGGATGGACTGAATGAATTCAAAAAATGGTATGCGGACTTAGATCTATCATACCAATTCAGTTTAAATGATAACACAAAA
>SKWF01000065.1 GCA_007129085.1 Balneolaceae bacterium
GTTGCCAGTGCAGATTTATTCATGAAATGTGTTGGTTAAAGATTGCCCAAGATAGACTCTTTGAGTAAACATTTCATGAAGGATTGGAGGTTGATTTCAATCACAACATACATACCCGGGCTTACACAGTTTTACCGGAGCATAATTATTTTTTGGCGTCCATCGACTGCATAGCGTAAGGCATTACCTTAAGCCGCCCTTTTTGAATTGGGTTTCCGGTAACCGTGCAAATGCCGTAGGTACCCACTGCAATTCGGTTGATGGCGAGGTTTATCTCATCCAGCTTCTTCTTTTTCTTCTCGATGAGTGCGTATGACGTCTTCTTCATCTGAACATCCGAGGCCACATCTCCGGGGTGATGTGTCTGGCCTGACTGCACATCGTCGGCATTACTGTCTACTCCATCTATTGTCCCCTGCAGGCTCTCCAGCTCTTCTTCTTCACTTTTTTTCAGCTCCAGAAGCTGCTCTTTAAATTCTTGAAGCTCCTCTTCTGTTAAATGCGTTTCACGGCTTAATTTCTCGTTATCAGACATATTTTCGTTGTTAAAGTGCAATTTGTGTACCCATTACAACTCGGAATGCAACCTAAAGGTTCGATGGAGGGCGAGGAGTGGTTTCGTGGCGGATTCCCATATCACTACGTTCATCAAACCGATAGCGTTGTACAATGGAAGGTTCGATTTACTTATCTGTGTGATAATCCGTAAATTTGAAGACTATAAATGAAACGGACGGGTTTGGTTTCCGTGTCCGGATAACTAACCGAAAAAATAAGATTAGACCGATGGCTAAAGAATTTGATGTTTGTGTAATTGGTACCGGCCCCGGCGGATATGTAGCAGCGATCCGCGCGTCGCAATTGGGCTTTAAAACAGCAGTAGTTGAAAAACGATTTTTAGGGGGCGTTTGCCTGAATATTGGTTGTATTCCAACCAAAGCTCTCCTGCGGTCTGCTGAGGTTTTTGAATCGATCTCGCACGCTTCGGACTACGGCGTGGATGTAAAGGATTTCTCTGCCAATTTTGATGGCATGGTGAAGCGAAGCCGTAAAGTTGCCGATAAAATGAGCAAGGGCGTTCAGTTTTTGATGAAGGCCAACAAGATTGAAGTGCTCAACGGAACAGGTGTTTTTAAATCCGACAAAGAGCTTTCCGTACAGGATGACAAAGGGAAAGAGCAGGAGACGGTAAAGGCGAAACATTTTATTATCGCTACAGGTGCTCGTCCGTTTGAGCTTCCACACATCGAAATTGATGGCGAGTTGGTAATCGACTCCGAAAAAGCGATGCAGCTTGAAAAACAGCCAAAGAAAATGCTGATTATGGGCGCCGGTGCAATTGGCGTTGAGTTTGCATACTTCTACAACTCCATCGGCACGGAAGTTACTCTTGTTGAGCTTCAGGATAGCCTGGTACCGGTTGAAGATAAAGATGTCGGTAAAGAGCTCGGAAAAATCTACAAGAAGAAGGGCATGAACATCATGACCGGAAGCTCTGTGGAGAAAGTAGAGAAGAAAGGAAAAGGCGCCAAAGTTACGGTTAAAACCAAGAAAGGAAAGGAAGAGATTGAAGTAGATGTAGTTCTTTCTGCCGTTGGTGTAACCGGAAACGTGGAAAATCTCGGGCTCGACAAAGCCGGCGTGAAGCACGAAAAAGGTGCCATTACGGTTGAGAAGCCTTCCTATAAAACGTCTGCCGATAATATTTACGCTGTGGGTGATGTGATTGGTGCTCCGTGGCTTGCCCACAAAGCATCGCACGAAGCAA
This sequence comes from Balneolaceae bacterium, assembly GCA_007129085.1. GTDB lineage: Bacteria > Bacteroidota > Rhodothermia > Balneolales > Balneolaceae > SW132. The sequence continues at coordinate 1,769 of SKWF01000065.1, forward strand.
TTATCTGTGTTGAGAACCTGGCCGGCGAAAATCCACACGCTATGAACTACGATAATATTCCCGGCTGTACATACTGCGAACCGCAGATTGCATCCGTAGGATATACCGAAGAGCAGGCAAAAGAGGAAGGATACGATATTCTTGTCGGGAAATTTCCATTCTCTGCCAGTGGTAAAGCGTCAGGCCTTGGCCATGAGGAAGGTTTTGTGAAAGTGATCTTCGACAAAAAATATGGCGAATGGCTCGGCTGCCACATGATCGGCTCGCACGTAACAGAGCTGATTGCAGAAGCCGTTGTTGCCCGTGATCTCGAAACAACAGGACACGAAATTATCAGCGCGGTACACCCTCACCCAACGATGAGTGAAGCGGTGATGGAAGCTGCAGCTGAAGCGTACGGCGAAGGCGTTCACCTCGGCTCAAAGCCTAAGAAAAAATAATCGCGGATTTTTTGATTTCGCGGATTTAAAAGGCGGGCTTTTGTCCGCCTTTTTTGTTTTCAACTGAATTGCCCAAAAAAGGCGTCATCGCGGCCTTGAGCCGCGATCTCCTACCCAAGAATTAGCTTTTTGCTTTCAAAAGGTTTATCAACTCAAATAAATTTAGGAGATGCCGGATCGGAGTCCGGCATGACAAATTTGATGATTGTAGTCTTTTTTATACGCCCCTTTTTTTATACAGTCTCAATGCATAGAGGGTTAATTCATAAGAACCTCTTTTCTCTGATTTTGGTTATCTTTCTGCTATGGACAGACAATTGGATGTTTACGATTTAAAACTGACTCCCTACCGCAAAGCGTGGGAGATACAGCGAGCTGCGCAGAAAGAGCTGATTGATCAAAAATTGGCCGTTCGCGACAACCCCGAGCTGGATAAACCGATTCCGGACTCGCTCTTTTTTGTAGAACACCCGCATGTTTATACTCTCGGCAAAAGCGGAGATGCGGCAAATATGTTGAAAGGGCTGGCAGAGCTGAAACAGATTGATGCGGAGTTCATCGAAAACGACCGAGGCGGAGATATCACCTACCACGGACCGGGACAAATTGTGGGGTACCCCATACTCGATCTCGACAGACACTTTACCGACGTGCACAAATATCTTCGCTATCTCGAGGAGATTATCATCAACACCTGTGCTGATTACAGCGTTGAGGCAAGCCGAATAGATGGACTCACCGGCGTTTGGGTTGATGATCGCAAAATCTGCGCAATGGGCATTCGGTGCTCTCGTTGGGTAACCATGCACGGTTTTGCGCTGAATGTGCAA
>SKWF01000336.1 GCA_007129085.1 Balneolaceae bacterium
GTCGATATCTCCGGTTTCGAGGTTGTATCGGTTAATGGCATAAATCTGACTATTAGGATCACGGTTGTACTGGAACATGCCGCCCGGTGAAACGTCCTGGCTGTAATACACATAATCGCCGGCGGGAGATACGAACGGCTGACCCAAATCCTGCTGGTCGTTCATTCGCTCCACAAGCTGTACGCCTGAGCCGCCTGAGCGGTGATACATCCAGAGCTCACCGGCACCAAGCGATCGGGTAGAGGTGAAGTGCTTTCGGGCAATCAGGTAGTTGCCGTCAGGGGTCCACGTTGCGTTATTCAGGAGTCGAAAATCTTCGTCCGTAATCTGCTTGGCATCGGAGCCATCTCGGTTCATTACCCAGATGTTATCGCCGCCGCCGGCATCACTGGTGAAGGAGATGTAATTGCCATCAGGACTGAATCGCGGCTGAATTTCGTATGCCAAACCTTCCCGAAGGATGGTGGCTTCTCCGCCTTCAATCGGCATGATGTAGATATTTCCGAGCATGTCGAAAACAATCTCTTCGCCATCGGGGCTTACATCAAGGTTCATCCAGGTACCTTCATCGGTTTCAAAAGATAACTCCTGGTAATCGCCCATGTGTTGGGTTACATCCCATTCATCATTCTGATCCTGGGCTGCAACGGAAAACGCAAAAAGAAAGGAAAAAAGTAGCAGTGGTAGACGTTTCATAATAGTCACTTTGGTTAAAAATCATTGCAGTTGATGTTACTAAAAATTGGAGAGAAACGTGAGCTTAATATGTAAGAAGATTTTAAGTAGAAAGACTTAACTGCGGATTCTATTTATTAAGAGCAGGTTATTGTTTTCCTGCCGGTGGTTATCTATTCTCTATCAAACTAAAACGTTAAGAATATCATGCCTAAATGAAATATTCATTTAAAAGATCGTGCCGGGTGTGCGTTTTAAGTATATGTCTGGCAGCCGGATTGATCTGGTCATGCTCGGAAGACCCGGCTGTAGAACTGCCGGAAGATCTTGCAGAACTTGAAAACCTGACCTTGATAGATCCTGATACAACACCAATACAAAATGCAGAGCCTGAACCTCTTGTCACCTACGGCGAAACAGAAGAGATTATCATTGGACGAATCGGGGATTTTTCGATCGGTGAAGATGGAAGAGTTTATGTCGCCGATTTCAGCGAGCAGGTTATCCACGTTTATGATGAGGATGGAACCCATGTTAATCAGGTAGGCGGTGAAGGAGAGGGGCCCGGCGAGTTCAGGCAGCTGCGTTCCATCAGCATTGGAGAGAACAGTTTGCACGCATTTGATACCCGTAGAATGATCGTTTCCCGGTTTGATATTGAGACATTGCAGCATCTGGACGATCTGGATATCGGTTATGAGCCCGATTTCTCCGGCTCCTATTTTTTCCATCCCTACGAGCTGGATCTTGTAAGTGACGGCAACTACTTGGTACACTTTGGTATGGGATTCTCGATGGAGGAGGTCGATCCCGATTTTGAGCCGAAACATATCGGGCTGATATTTAATGTTGCTGAAAATTCATTCAAGGCCGATACGGCATACTCTATTCGGGCAAATGAATCTATTGTGGACCGGGACGGTTCCGGTATGCGAGTTATGAGTGTTTCTTACAACCGAACCTCACATGCCGGGTACAATGCCGGTAAAATTATGACCGGATGGAGCGATACTCCTCTGTTTAAATGGGTCAACGAAAATGGAGAATATTCTCACGCTCTCTATATGCCCTATAATAATCCCGAGCTTTCTCGAAGCCAAATACGCGAGCTCTATGAAAATAGGGAGGAGCCTTGGCGAGGTATGATACGGAATGATGACCACCCTGAAACCTGGCCGGCATATACTTCCGTACTGCAGGATGATGAAGGGAATATCTAGGCCGGTTTTTTTACCGATGATCCCGACATCTACAGGTGGATGAGTTTTCATGCAGATGGGAAAATTACGAATGATTTTGAGTGGCCCCGGCATAAAACCCTTCGTGCCGTAAAAAATAACATGCTGTATGCAATGGAAACAGATCCCGATACGGGCCTGCAACAGGTTGTAAAATATCGTTTGCCGTAACAGTTATTCATACAGCTTTTTCATTTATCCTGTATTTTCCTCGGTTGTTTTAGTATCGTTGGATGTTTGTGCGATGTCTCCTCTCTCGAGAGGGGAGATACAGAGGGGTGTTCATGTTCGATTGATAGCTCGGATAAACATCCCCCTCAATCCCTCTTTGTTAAGGGGGGACTTTATGTTAAAAGCTCGAATTCCAGTATATATCATCCAGAAATTTAAACTATTTACCCCGGAGATCTGCAGATGCTCGATATTCAAAAAAAGCTGTCCAATTCATTTTATGCTCTACTCGCCCTGCCGGCCACGGCCATGGGGTTTGCACTGTCGGTACAGATAGCAGCACTCAGCTGGCTGCTGACTTACCAGTACGGACTTGAAGTGACAGATATTGGTCTGGTATGGGCTACCGGACCAATTGCGGGAATTCTTGGCCAGGTTATTATCGGCATCATCAGTGATAACGTTTGGGTATGGAACGGCCGCCGGAGGATATTTATCGTCATAGGTGGGACGCTCGCCTCCATGATGCTGCTGGCGCTCCCAAATATCGGGATCATCCAGTCGGGGCTGGGTCTGGAGGGAATTCTGGGAATCGCCATCTTGGTCTCCATGGTGCTCGATCTCTCCATTAACGTGTCGTTTAATCCTACCCGATCCATTATTGCCGACGTCACTCCGGAAGGGCGAGAGCGAACCAAAGGGTACACCTGGATGCAAACGATCTCGGGAAGCTTCGGTGTGCTCTCCTATTTTATTGGAGCCGTATTCGGCAATATTCCGCTCCTTTATTTTGGTGTGGTATTGGTGTTCTTCTTTTCCGTGATTCCACCGCTTTTTATCAAAGAGCCGAAATACCTGGGTAGATATGGGGAGGATGAGGAAGATATTGCCAAAGATTTGGCGGATAGCGAAGATGTGCCTGCAAGTATAAATGATGCATCGTTAAAA
>SKWF01000235.1 GCA_007129085.1 Balneolaceae bacterium
GATATGAACAATCACGCTAATAACGTAAAATATATCGAGTGGATGATCAGCTACTTGCCGAAAAATGGATCATCGGCCAAAAAGTGTAGATCCATAAATCTTCAGTATCATGCCGAGTGTGGATTTGGGGATGAGATCACTGTAGAATCACAGAATATCGGTCCCGGCAAGTTTCTCCACAGAATTACTAAAAATAGTGGAGATACGTTACTTGCCGAGGGGATTTCTGAGTGGAAATAAAACCCTATTAAGAAGTTTCTTTCTTCTTCTTTTCGCGTACCACTCTAGCGCTGTCGTGTCTTCGCGTAAAATCTTCAGGATGCTTCTCCATCTCTTTGAATTCTCGAAATGTGATGATGAGGCCTATCAAGAAGAGTATAACGACGATAATACCGGATGAAAATATGAATGGTAAACTCATGACATCCCCCGGTATTTAATAATTTTAAAATAGGCACCAAACCCAATGATGGATGGAACCCAAAGGCCGACATAAACACCTGCGTCTTGAGATCCTGAAAACCATAAGAATATGGACAAGATCATGGAAATTAATGCAGCTGCCAAAATGAAGTAGTCTGATGTTTTAAGCATTTTAAACGCAAATTAGGTTGAAAACTTTCGTTGTCCTTAGTACACAGACACAAGAAATATATCCTATCGTACTGTGTCCAATTCTGTTGAAAGAATTCAACCCAACATCATTTCGTTCATTTTACCAACTTGGAGCAAAAGAAGGATTTACCAATCGAGTGGATTTGTCCAGATTATCGATCGCTTCAAACTCATCATCAGTAAGTTCGAAATCAAAAATGTCGATGTTCTCCTCAAGGTGTTCGCGTGACGAAGCTTTTGGAATAGCAATAACATTTTCCTGCTCTATGAGCCACCTCAGGGAAATTTGTCCGGCCGTTTTGCCATACTTTTCGCCAATATCATTTAAGAGGTCGTTTTCAAATACCTTACCCTTCGCAAGCGGACTGTAGGCGGTAATCAGAAAATCATTTTCGTAGGTATAATCAAGCAGATCAAACTGTTCAAGGAACGGGTGGAACTCTACCTGATTTGTAAAAATAGGAATTCGAAGATCTTCAAAAACCGTTTTTACCATGTCAATCGGAAAATTACATACTCCAATATTCATGGCTTTACCCTGGTCACGCAATACAAGCATCGCTTCCAGTGTTTTTTGCAGATCGTACTTTTCGTTTGGCCAGTGAATCATCAAAAGATCTACGTACGGCGTCTGGAGGTTTTCAAGACTGTCCTCCACCGTCTGCAAAATATCATCATGCTCCATGTTGGTATGCCAAACTTTTGTACTCAGAAACACATCTTCTCTGTCAACCGGAGATAGCCGAATGGCATCGCCAATTTCAGTCTCATTCTTGTACATTTGGGCGGTATCAATATGCCGATACCCTATGTTAAGGGCTTCTGTGACGGTTTTCTTACAATCTCTACCGTAAAGTTTATAGGTGCCGAGACCTATTTCTGGTATTTCAATTCCCTGAGCTTGTTTAAACTGCATGGAGCTATTTATAGATTATTATTCGTTATGATTATTGTTGAAGTCGAAACTGAGAAAAGTCTTTTGATCATCCTAAACCGAGTATATCACTTGATTAGCGTCATTTTTCTGGTATGCACGCTGTTTTGTGCTTCAAGTTGCACAATATAAATTCCGCTTGGCATATCTGCTGCATTCCACGGAACTGTATGATCTCCATCTGATAAATTTTCTTCTCTAAGCAAAGCAACTTGTTGCCCCACCACATTGTAGATTCCTAAACGCACAAAACTGTTCTCCGGTAAATAAAATGATATTGTAGTAGCAGAATTAAAAGGGTTTGGATAATTTTGACGCAAGCTCACTGAATCCGACTGTTCATTCTCACGGACTGAGCTTTCGTATATATTACCCGGTGAAATTCTTACAAACAAAAAGTCGTTATCTTTCGGTTCTACAAAGTTAAAAGAATTCTTCGGTAATTCCATTCCATTCGCAAAATCAGATTGCCCACCTCTAAACGTGTAATTTAAGTGTTCGCGCATATTTATCACATCGTCTGATCTTGTATCAATCAGCTCAATTTTCCATTCTTCAGGCAGGTTGTGAATTTGATTCCAACTAATCCTGTAACGCTGATTTTCCCGATCTAAATAGGTACCAAGGCCAATTTGCACAGGTTCATCCAGAGAGATCGGTATCTGTAGAAAACTGTTGGCACCAAACTGAGATCTCGTATTCGCAAGGTAAAGCAGGGGCTGCTCCGGGGTTTGATTGTCCAGATGTTGGAGAGGCCAAATTTTAGGCAGATGGAACATCTCGTTCTCATATCCGCGTGCAAGATCACCAAATCCAATCATGGTCGATTCATCAACCATACTAAAACGGTTACTTCCCGTCTCTTTATAAAGCGAAAATGAGAGGTAGCTGTCGAGCAATCTATTTTCTCGGTTTGATGAACCCTCTAAAATATTTATGCGGGTCGGCTCCGACAAGGCAGGTACTATTAAACCACTCCAGGGATAAATAATGTCATCTCCATCATAAATCAGTGAAAACTGTTGCCTATCACTATCCCAAGCCAGCATTGCAGGAAAAATCTGGTTATCGGTTTCGTTCACAAAATCACTCAGGTGTAGCGGTTTTGAAATGGGATTTCCAATCAGATGAATATTAGATAGGTGCCCAGCTCCTGCTTCCATTTCGCGAAGATCAAAGCCCGGCTCAGCTGCCACACCTTCCGAATAAATGGAAGCAGAAATTTCCTCATCCACAAAAGCCCAAAAGGCAGATCTTTCCTGCAAATCATTTACAGATCGCAGCTGTAGTTCATCCTCATCATTAAAACTAAACAGATCAAAATTTGGTGATCGGTTCAGCGATGATAGGCGTCCCGGTGCGTGGAAAAAATACCATCCGGGTTCAGCTACACTTTTTTCGTAAATCTGCCTGTCTCTATCAATTCTTCCCGGCGATCCGTACATAAACGGTGTCAATTCAACGGTTGATGGACGCAAATTTCTCAAACCTGAGTAGCCATCATACGCATTGCCCATATGATCAATTTCTAGAGCTACCCCCGGCTCCGAAGACTCATAACTTGCCCCTGCAACTTCCCGGTCATCAAACTTGAGACGTACACGCCCGGAATTTGCAGTTACTACCGGTTGATAATAGTTGTAATGAAGCTCCAGCGGTAACGCAGCCTCTCCCTTCTGGCCAAATAGAAATGTTTCATAAGGAGCGATGTAAACATCCTGCTGCACAACCACTTCGCTACCTCCTTCTTCTATGGCAAGGCCCTTCAAATTTATAGAGTCCGATGAGGTATTAAATATTTCGACATATTCAGCTGAATATTCTTCATGCACATAATGAGGCAAAATTTCTGTAATAATGAGCGTTCCGGGCCGTAAATTTTTTTGTTCAGCTACATTCGGCGAAAGATCCATTTTTTGTAGTGCAATAGGTATATACTCTTCAGCACTACCCTCAATCGCCTGCCACCGAAATTCAAAATTATCATCGGGACGCACATAAAAATCGCTTAGAGAAAGCTGTATCGAAAATGAGTTCCAGCCGGACTCCTCCCCCTGCAGATATTCGGTAGAAAAAACTCCTTCAGAAATTGATCGCCATTCCCCGCCGTTTACTCTGTAGGTCAAGCCAAAAATCTGCTCTATCAAAATTTGTTCAGGCAGGTAGATAAAATCGAATGCTACAGAGAGAGCGTCAAAACTCTGTTCGGTTTGATTGGAGAGTGCCATCGAAAAAAGAGTAAAATCTTCGTCATGATAGTAATACTTTCCCAAAGCCGTTCCATCGGCATCATCTACAAAAAAGTATCCGTTTTGTTGATCTACCTGCGACGTAAATCTTGAAAGATTTGATTGATTAGCACTAAATGCCGTTTGAAAATCATCATCCCACAACCCAACAGCTCCCCTACTACTCTGAATGGTTGTTCGATCCTGGGTGAAAGATATTTCGAAACTTGACGCACTATTTACAGAAACTTGCGCGGTTACCTTAATGGCAGGAAGAAACAGCAATATCGCAGTAATAGAAGCTAATAAGAATGTTTTAAACTGTAACTTTATTGCCATAGGCGAATTTTTAAATGTTCTCTCTCTGCAATTAAATAAATTTCGATGTAATAATCTGATTAATCTTTAAAAATTAATCTGATTTTAAACTCAATTCATCTAACTCATCAACTCTCTTCTTACTTTCTTCGTGCAGCCTTGGCAGGGATGGATTATCTAATGAAACCACTTCTTGAAAAGAGGTTCTTGCTCGTGGATTTTCTCCCATTGTTTTTAATAACTCTCCTTTCTTAAAATGGAATATCACATTTTCGGGAAACCGGTCGATTAATTTATCGGCATAAACAATCGCCTCGTCATACCTCTCTTCTTTTTCATACAGATACATCAAAATCATTTTTGCATCATTACTTACTTCGCTATCACTCTCTGCAGCTTTTTTCAGCTCTTTAAATCCTTCCTCAATATCACCCCGAATACCTGCCGCATTTGTAACCCACCGAACCTCTCGCGGCACGCTGCCAACCATATAATAAAACATTCCACGGCCAATTTGAGCGTCGGGACGCTCCGAATCGAGAGACAGCAGTTTGCGAGTATATCTAAATCCCGTAATTCCACTCTGCATAGCTATCCTATACTCTTTTTCACCCGCTGCAACCAGGCTTCTGTAGCCGTGCAGTCCACTTAGGAGGAGCACCATTGTAGTATCATTCGGTGACTCCTGTAGTCTCTCTTCACTGTAATGAACCGCCCGTTCCGATTGTTCTAAAAACTGAGTAGCGAGCTCTTTGTCCTGATGGATAAAGAAGTACTCCCAGAACGGCATCATAGATTCAAAAAAGTAGGCACGCGGATCTTCTGGCGATCTATCCTTCAGCTGATCAAAAATCTCTGTAGCCTTCTCCCAATCTGTACGGTAAAATGCATCCACACCGGTTTCAAGCTGTTCTTCGTATGTTGGCGTTGATGAGGTAGAGCTATTTTCAGCAGTTGAATCCGGCGTTTCGATAGCAAAACCAAACGCCAGCAACAGGATAATGATAAAATTCATCCGATAGTTTTAGATTATTTTTTCCCACTAACGTCCCACTTTGCATTATAGTTTTTACTCCTGCATTTCATCTTCATCAAAGTGGAGGTCTCCTAATTTTCCTTCGGTATGTGCTACTGCAACTGATACTGCTGCATCTCCCGTAACGTTAACCGCGGTTCGAACCATATCGAGAATTCGATCAACACCCAGAATCAGCGCTATTCCCTCTACCGGAACCTGAATGGCCTGCAGAACAATAACGAGCATGATAATTCCAGCCCCGGGCACTCCTGCCGCTCCAATCGATGCAAGAGTAGCTGTCAACACAATGGTTAACTGCTGCGCGATACTTAAATCCATTCCCAGAACCTGTGCAATAAATACCGCTGCTATGGCCTGGTAAAGACTGGTTCCATCCATGTTAATGGTGGCACCAACAGGCAGTACAAAACTGGATACCTCTTCTTTAACACCCAGGTTTTTCTCCACACGCTCCATGGTGACAGGAAGAGTGGCAAGGCTTGAACTGGTACTGAAACCGAGCAAAATTGCCGGCTGAATTGCTTTGAAAAAGTCTCTCAACTTCATCTTACTGAATATCTTAAACAGGCTTGAATAGACAATAAATACGTGTAGTAACAATCCTATTACAACCGCAAGGCAGTACCAGCCCAGAGCTCTTAGTAAAAGTAGTGCTTGACCTAAATCGTCCCCGGTCAGATCAACAATTACGGCGGCCATCAAGGCAAATACACCATAGGGAGCCGTCTTCATGATGAGATCCACAATTTTAATAATCACATCATTTAGAGCCTCGAAGACATTTATCAGCGGCCTCCCTTTCTGAACCGGAATTTTGATGATTCCTATTCCCAAAAGAATGGCAATGAAAACCACCTGCAGCATATTGGTGTTATCAGCAGCTGCTTCAAAAAAGTTTTCCGGTACAATATCTACAAAAAATTGCAGTGGACTGCGATCCAACAACTCTTGTGCGTCATCGTCGCGTCCTTCAACCGATTCACTGTAACTCTCAATCAACGAAGCTTGGGTTTCGGCGGGAAGTGTACCACCCGGCTGCATTATATTAACGACAGTAAGGCCTATCGTGATGGCAAAAATTGTTGTCACCATATAAATTGCAACGGTTTTTCCACCCATGCGGGAGAGCTTGGTCATATCGTTAAGGCTCGATACACCAACAACAAGTGAAGCCAGCACCAGCGGAACGGCAATTAATTTCAGCAGGTCGATAAATATTGTACCAAACGGACGAATATAATCCGTTGTAAAATCATTTAGCCCGGTAATGCTCGATATTAATCCCCAGAGTACTCCGAGAATCATACCAATTATAATTTGCCAGTGTAGCTTTTTATACCATTTCATATGCTAAAATATTGAGTAAAAAAGAAAAGCCAGCAATCCCCCAACTCCGGTTGAAAGCCAGTTGACGATGCTGTTTTTAGGATATTGAGTCCGCTTGAGCAGAGAATCTTGTTTTGCAGAAAATTTATTCGACGATTGGTAAATCGCACCAATATATGAATCAATTATGCAACCAAAAAAGCCAGTAAGTAAAACCGTGATAAAGGTGAGAAACAGATACTCTGTGCCGGCATAAAGGCTTACCAGTGCAATCAATAAGGAACCAACTCCGGCGGCGGCGGTTCCTTTAACGCTAATACCACCGTCTGTTCCCGGTTCAACGGGCTTTAATGTGAGAATACTTTTAGTTTTTCCCGGTAGATTTGTACCAATTTCTGTTGCCCAGGTATCGGCTGTGGCGGTAGCAATAACGGCAAATATTGCAATTAAAAAAGCCTCTGTTTCAAACAAAAACCACAGTAGTGCAAAACATGCCATCCAAAAACCGTTAGCCCATACTTGTGTGCCATCACGACGGTGGGTGTTGACTTTAGCACTTGATTCATCTGTTGATCCACCCAATGATTTGTTGAAATTTCGACTCGTTAGAAAGCTGCTGCTAAAAAAGAAAAGTACAATTGCCACTGCCGGACCCCACCCCGCAAAGCCGAGAAGAATCGCCCCCAGGGTTGTCACCGGCAGGATGGCATCAAGAGTGATCCAGTTGAAAATAAAGCCGATATAGGCGATAAATATAGATAGGGTCAGGCCTATAAAAAGGCGGTTGTAATCGCCACTACCTCCCTCAAGGATAATGAGATAGATTGAGGCAAAGATAAATCCGTAGGATATAAGCCGATTCAAATTAAGATGTAGTTGCGTTTTGAGAATTCAGATCATCCTTATCACGCTTTAAAATGGCATATATAACGGTAATATACCCTGCTAAAATAACAACGGGCGAAATGTAGAGTGATATGATTCCGTGCACTTCATTTTCCAGGCGCATTGCCGTAAAGCCAATAACCACCATTAATACACCCAGGCCGAGAAGCTTATAGTTCAGCGCTGAGAACGGCATCGGTTTTTTCTCTTTTTTCCTTCTGCGTTTTGCAGCCATTTTATCCTATTTTATATCGATGTTAACTATTAGTTTTCGCGAAGTTATTCAAATATCTGCTAAGTGAAAAATTACATGAGTATCAAAACTAAAAAAATTGAAATCATTTTGGCATCAGCCAGTCCCAGAAGACACCATCTTTTCAATCAGATGGGGATTGATTTTAATGTATCTCCGGCCGATATCGAGGAACATGTGGATAGCGATTTATCGCCCGATGAAATTGTACAGGATCTGGCCCGGCAAAAAGGAGAAGTTGTTGCCAAACAGTTTTCAAATTCTGTCATCATCTCAGCAGATACCATTGTTACGTTTAACGGTGAAATATTGGGCAAACCTAGTTCTAAAGATGAGGCCGAAGCGATGCTCCGTCAACTTAGCGGTAATGAACATACTGTTTACAGTGGTGTTTACGTTGCATTAACCGCAGATGGCAAAATAACTGATCATATTACCCTGTTCGAGAGAACAAATGTGATCTTCAGCACGTTAGAAGATTCAGAAATCAGCCGTTATGTCGATTCCGGCAGCCCGATGGATAAAGCCGGTGCCTATGGAATACAGGATGACGCCGGAGCACTTTTTGTGGAGAGCATCCGTGGCGATTATTATAATGTTGTTGGTTTCCCCATGAATGCATTTTACCAAACATTGAAAACGAAAAAGCAGTTGCTATTTAAGTTGATTTTCGAATCATGAAGGGCATATCTAAATTTTTACTACATAGTTTTACTTTTTTGATCTTTTTTGTGATCGCCCTGCCGGCTGACGCTCAAAACAGAGATTTTCAGAAGGCGAACACCTTTCTGCAACAACAGAATTATGAAGAGGCACTGCCGATTTTCCGTGAGCTTCATCAGAACGATCCCACCGCATATATTTTCTTTGAACGGCTGACCGAAACACTCATCAACCTACATGAGTATGAAGAGGCGATTGAGATTACAGAGTACCAAATTGAGAATAACCACTCTCTGGAGCGATCAAAAATTAGGCTTGCAGAACTTCATCATCTAAGTGGAGATAAGGAGTTAGCCCACACCACATGGAATGAGGTTTTATCAGGCAGTGATGTTCGAGTCCAAACGTTCTATAATGTCGCCGGATCGATGTCATCACGGCGTGAGTATAATGATGCCATTGAGGTGTACAAATCTGCCCAAGACCGGTTCAATAATCCTGAGCTTTTTACAAGCGAAATGGCAAGTACTTATATGCAGGCCGGCCAATTTGAAGATGCGATGGCCCACTATTTCCGGGTTATTGAAAAATCTCCGGGTCAGATGGGATTTGTTCAGCAGCGCCTGCTTAGAATGCGAGACCAAGAACTTTTTGAAGTAGCGGCACTGGAGCTGGAGGATTTTTTATTGGAACTCGATATGGATCACCAATCCTATCATGAGCTCTATCAGCTGTTAAGTTGGCTCCTTTTGGAAACTGAAGAGTACAGGCGAGCCTATGTTTTTGCACGGCAATACGAAAATCAAACCGAACAGACCAACTACTCCCTCTATTCACTTGGAAACCGGTTTACCTCTGCTCATCAATACGAGTTGGCGGTTGAGGTGTACAGTTATTACGCTGAAGATGAATCGAGCCAGCGGTTTCGCGCCATGGATGAACTCGCCACTACGTACGTTCGCTGGGCAAGATATTTGAAACAGCACAGCATAGACACGTTTGGCAAGCCTGCTGATCTCTATAAAAAAGCGTACGATATAAATGAGGAAATCATCGAGAATGCGCCCTATTACAACCGATTAGATCGTGTGCTATCCTCGCAAATTGATCTATCCCTCGATCAGTTTAAAGATGCAGAACTGGCCGAAAGATGGCTCGATGTGCTGAAGGAGCTCGATGAAGAGATGGTAAATGAACCGGCTTATATCTCCTACGCCGAGGGTAGAATTGCGCTCTTTAATAAAGATTTCACATCAGCCAGGCAAGCACTTACACGAGCAAACCGGGCTACGGATGAATCAAACCTGTCGGAACGCTCGCGGTATTACCTGAGCCTTTCGGATTTCTATGCCGGAGATTATGAATTTGCTGATATACAGCTTCGATCTCTTGAAAGGAGATCTACCTCCTACTTTGCCAATAACGCCATTCAGCTGCGTATGTGGATCAAAAATGGTACTCGGGCCGATACCACCGGAGCCATATTGGATGCACTGGGCGAAGGGATGCATCACATCCATACAGGAAATTATGATGATGCTATTGATCAGTTTTCGATTTTTATTGATGCGCCAAACCACCCGTTTTCGGATGATGTAACCGTAGAGCTGGCAAAAACACTTCCCGAAAGGTATCAACCCTACATATTTCATTTGCTTGAAACCCAGGCATCGGCGGCACACCACTCTCCGCTGTTTGAGAGAATTTTATGGGAACGAGCCCGATCTGCAGAATATCTAACAAAGTTATACCAAACCTCCCCGGATATTTTTGATGAACAGAACTGGATGGATAGTGCAAACTTTGATATTGATTCTGCCGGTCGATACAATTTTTCCGACTCGGATTTGGATGAAATGTACGAACAGATTTTACATGAATTTCCCGGCGGCTTTTATGCCCAATACGCACGCGAAAAGCTTCAACTATCAGGATCAGAACCTACCTTATGATGAAAAAATTATTCGCAGCACTCTTCATTAGCCTGCTTTCCATATGTACACTGCATGCTCAGGAACGCGTTATTATTCCGATGGATGCCTCGCAAACCGATCATCTAAAAGCGTATGGCGTAATTTTCAACCACTTATTGGAGGGTGAAACCGGCCAATGGCTACTGAACTATCGCGGAGGAAGTTTTATGACATCCGCGTCTGCCGATATAGTTCGAAAAAGCAACGTTCGTAATGTAACCATTGAAGTGATATCTGAAGCGGAGGCAAATCAAATTGTTGATGAGGTTGAGCAACCAAATGTAAATACGGCGGTCATCAACCTACAGGAAGCCCCTAAAATAGCCGTTTACACCCCTCCTAGAACGATGCCCTGGGATGATGCCGTAACACTCGTACTGGACTACGCAGAAGTCCCTTACGACACCATTTATGATGAAGAGGTACTGAACGGTGAACTCGAAAATTATGACTGGCTCCATCTGCACCACGAAGATTTTACCGGTCAGTTTGGAAAGTTTTACGGAATGTATCGAAACGCCCCGTGGTATATTTCGCAGGTAAATGAGCTCGAGGAGCTGGCCGAAAATTTAGGTTATAGCAAAGTTAGCGAGTTGAAGCTGGATGTGGTTCTGGAGATGAAAAATTACATTGGAAATGGTGGCTTTATGTTTGCTATGTGTTCAGGCACCAATACGTTTGATATAGCTTTGGCTGCTGAAGGTCTGGATATCGTACCGATGGAAATTGACGGCGACCCAATGGACTCCAATGTGAATGAACGACTTAACTACTCGAACACACTTGCTTTTGAGAATTTTTCGTTGGTAACCGACCCCACGATCTATCAGCACGATGACATTGATGTTGAAGTGGATCTGAACCGAATTAGTGAAAGCCTGGACTATTTTACACTGTTTGAATTTTCGGCGAAATGGGACCCCGTCCCCACAATGCTTACCCAGAATCATGTGAGCAGCATCCCCGGTTTTTATGGGCAGACGACAGCTTTCCAGGCGGATAAAGTGAAAAGCAGCGTTGTGGTGCTTGGGGAATCATCAGGCCGTGACCAGGTGAAGTATCTTTATGGAAATTACGGTGAGGGCACCTTTACATTTTATGCCGGCCATGATCCTGAAGATTATACGCACCGCGTTGGCGATCCGCCCACGGACCTTAGCCTTCATACCAACAGCCCCGGCTACCGCCTTATTTTGAATAACATCCTCTTCCCTGCTGCAGAAAAAGAGAAACGGGAAACCTAAATTTTTCTGCTTTTACAACTTGACAGAATTTCAGAATTCAGAAATTTCATAATGACTCCATCCGATAAATTTGAAGATCTTGTAGAACTCATAGCTGTACTTCGCAAAGAGTGTCCCTGGGACAGAAAACAGACCCACCACTCCATTAAGGACAATTTGATTGAAGAGGCATATGAAGCCGTAGAAGCGATCGATGATGGGAATTATGATGAGCTCTCTCGCGAGCTTGGGGATCTGCTTCTACACGTGATATTTCAGAGTAAAATGGCGGATGAAAAGAACAATTTCTCTATTGATGATGTAATTCTTCGAATCTCGGAAAAACTGATTCGTCGACACCCACATGTTTTTGATGATGAGGTTGCTGAAGATGATAAAAAAGTGGCCGAAAACTGGGAGTCCATTAAGCTGAAAGAGGGAAAAGAATCTATTTTGGATGGGCTGCCAAAACATCTGCCCGGATTGATTAGAGCCCAGCGAATGCAGGAAAAAGCCGCCAATGTTGGTTTTGACTGGGCCGAGTGGCAACTTGCGTGGGAAAAGTTAAATGAAGAGATCGACGAGTGGCGAGAGGCAGTTACCCATCAAACCGAAACTGAACAGCTTGATGAATTTGGCGACCTTCTGTTCAGCCTGGTGAATGTTGGCAGACTTTTAAACCTCAACGCCGAAGACGCCATTCGGGGAGCTAACCGAAAATTTGAGAGCCGATTTCGATATATCGAGAAAAAACTTGCCGAAAATGACCTCTCTATAAATGAAAGTGACCTTGAAGAGATGGATAGTCTCTGGAATGAAGCAAAGAATTTGGAGTAGCTTTTACATTCATTTAACTCTTTGAAGGGCAAAAGCGCTTCTAAAATCCTCTCTATTTTTGTATTTTAAAAGAACAAGAAAAACATCTGCGTCAAGAATTGGTATTACTGAATAATTATCAGCGTTTGAATAATCCAATCTAATATTTCAGAGCGCAGGATTAAGGAAAATCATTTAAATAACAAGAAACGTAATGGCTGAACACAACTTGGATAATATTGACCTAAACGAATATCCCTACATCAACAGAGGACTTGAAGGTATTGTAGGATTTTCGACCACTAAAAGTTCTATTGACGGGCAGAAAGGCGAGCTCATTTATGCCGGTTATAACATTGATACTTTAGCTGAAAATGCCACTTTTGAAGAAGTGTGCTTTCTGCTTTGGAATGATCGGCTGCCGAATCAAAAAGAACTTGATGAGCTTAAGAGTAAGCTGACTCAAAAGCGTGAACTTCCGCAACCTGTTTTAGACTACATTTCTAGTACAAATAAAGAGGCGGAACCGATGGCTGTTCTTCGAACGGCTACATCTATGCTGGCTGATTTTCAGTCCCGTAATACCGGTGATAAAAATAAAGACAACCAGAGCGACGCTATCACCTTGGCGGCTCAAATGCCTACAATTGTAGCTGCATTTGCACGTGCACGGCAAGGCAAAGAGATTGTTTCCCCACTGAAAGATGGAAGCACAGCGTTTAATTTCCTCTATATGCTTAACGGTGAAAAGCCGGGAAGCGAAGCGGAAAAAACGATGGATCTCTGCCTGATTCTACATGCTGAGCACGGAATGAACGCATCGACCTTTACAAGTCGCGCAATCTGTTCTACAGAGTCCGACATGTTCTCCTCCATTACCGGAGCCATAGGTGCCCTAAAAGGTCCACTGCATGGTGGTGCAAATACAGCGGTTATGAATATGCTGCTCGAACTTGATAAAGATCCTGATACAGCAGATCCGGTTGAGTTCACCAAAAAGAAACTTGCCAGTAAAGAGAAGATCATGGGCTTCGGCCATCGTGTTTACAAAACATTCGATCCACGCGCACGTCTGCTCCGTGGTATGTCGAAAAGCTTGTCCGAAGAAACCGGACATACCACACTTTATGAGTGGTCAGAAGCTATTTTGAAAACAATGAAAGAAGAAAAAGATATCGACCCGAACGTTGATTTCTTTTCTGCAACTGTGTATTACTCCATTGGTATTGAGCCGGATCTGTTTACCTGCATTTTCGCGATGAGTCGCGTTTCAGGTTGGACTGCTCATTACCTCGAACAAGCGGATAATAACCGACTCGTACGACCAAGAGCTCTTTATATTGGAGAGAAGAATCTTGAATGGACTCCCGTTGAAAAACGATAGTTTGTAAAAAGCTTCAGCTGTTATTAACAAAAAGCCCCGATTGAGAATATTCTCATCGGGGCTTTTTTATGTCCTTGATAAAAGGTCGTGAAGTCCAACTGAAGTTAGAAAGTAAGTTGGTAATTTACATTACTTCATTGATATCTGTGTATTCCATATCGAACGCTTCGGCTACATATTTGTAGACGATCTCGCCATCGGCAATATTTAGGCCTTTTTTGAGTTCCGGATCTTCATTAAGTGCTCGTTTCCACCCTTTATTTGCAATCTGTACTGCGTAAGGAAGTGTAACATTGGTCAAGCCCAACGTAGATGTAAATGGAACAGCCCCGGGCATGTTAGCCACACAGTAGTGAACAATGTCATCTACCACATAAGTTGGCTTATCGTGAGTTGTTGGCTTTGACGTTTCAAAACAACCACCCTGATCAATGGCAACATCAACCAGAACCGTTCCCGGTTTCATTAATGACAGCATCTCTTTTGTAACTAGATGAGGAGCTTTGGCACCGGGCTTCAATACACCGCCGATTACCATATCCGTATCGGGCAAGAGTTTTCGAATATTTGCCTCGGTAGAAAAGAGTGTGGTAATATTTTTAGGCATCACATCATCGAGGTAGCGCAAACGCGGAATATTGATATCAAGTATGGTAACTTGTGCTCCCATTCCTGCCGCAATTTTAGCTGCATTTACACCTACAATACCGCCACCCAATATAATCACTTTAGCAGGAGGCACACCGGGAATTCCCCCCATCAAAATACCGCGGCCACCCATCGGTTTTTCTAAATATTTTGCCCCTTCCTGGGTAGACATACGCCCTGCAACTTCACTCATCGGTACAAGCAGTGGAAGTGAGCCGTCTGATTTTTCAACAGTTTCGTACGCAATAGCAATACATTTCGATTCCGAAACAGCCTCTGTAAGCTCCTTGCTGGCTGCAAAATGGAGATAGGTAAACAGAATTTGTCCTTCGCGCATCCGAGGATATTCTTCAGCAATCGGCTCTTTTACCTTCATTATCATTTCAGAGCGCTTCCATATCTCCTCAACATCATCAATAATTGTAGCTCCGGCTTTTACATAAGCTTCATCAGAAAAACCGCTGCCGTTACCCGCACCTTTTTGAATAAGTACGTCGTGGCCGTGTCGTACGCACTGCATTACGCCACCTGGTATCATGGCTACACGATTTTCATGTGTTTTTATCTCTTTAGGGACTCCAATAATCATAAATTGTATGGTCTTTTCATGGTAATTTTGTTGTCTTTCACAGCTTTTAAAGTTAGAAATTTTTCAGGTAAGGAACAGTAGATTTTTTCTTTAATCATCTTATAAAATTCTGAATTAACATCTTATTGCAAACCTGTCGATGACTTATAATGTAAATTCATAGATGAACCTGTAAAATATCTACTCAAAAAGGTTACGAAACTTAAAGATCCCTCTCTTTTGATTGAAAACTATATACTCTTCATTAACATTTTGTAAATTCCCACGCACCATTCATTGATCCTGTTTTTATGATTTCTAAAGAGATTTTATCCAAGATTCGTAAGCTCGAAATCCAGACAAAAGGATTGGTTAACTCCATTTTTGGTGGGGAATATCAATCTGCATTCAAAGGTCGTGGGATGGAGTTCTCAGAAGTTCGAGCATACACGTATGGCGATGATATCCGCCAGATAGACTGGAATGTTACCGCCCGTAACGGCGAGCCCTACATCAAAATATTTGAAGAAGAGCGAGAACAACATCTTATGCTCTGTGTAGATATTTCTCCCAGTGGTTTTTTTGGAAGCAGATCCCAAACTAAAATGGAGCTGGCCATTGAAGTCTGTGCCGTTATTGCATTCAGTGCAATCAAGAATGGTGATAAAGTTGGAATGGTGCTTTTTAGTAATAAAATTGAGAAAGTAGTACCTCCCAAAAAGGGTCGTACTCATGTATTACGACTTATCCGGGAGCTCTATGTAACAGAGCCCACAGGTGGTAAAACCGATATTGCCGGTGCCCTCTCCTATGTGAATCGACTTCTAACACGCCGATCGATTGTTGTGCTGGCCTCCGACTTTCAGGATGAAAACTTCGAGAAACAGCATAAAATCACTAATCGAAAACACGACCTCGTGAATATTATGGTAAACGATCGGTTTGAAGATGAGCTGCCGGATGTTGGGCTTGTCTCCCTCAGAGATGCTGAAACAGGGGAGCAAATAATGGTGGATACATCAAGCCGGAAAGTTCGTACTTACTACAAAAAAAGGCGAAGGGAAAAATTAACGGACCTCAAAGAGTATTTACGAAAAAACAGAATGGATTCGGTAGAGCTCTATACGAACGAATCGTACGTTAAACCACTGATGAATTTCTTTCAGCGCCGAGTTAAGCGACGCTAATCTTTACTTAGCAGCAACCTCTTGCCTCAACTCAATGTTGTTTAGCTGTTCATCGAGTTGATTGACATAGTACATAAACTCCTCGTGATACTCTTCTTCGAGAGGTTCACCTTCAGGCAGATCAGCCCGAACAGAATTTACAGGTCTGTCATTTACATACAGGCGATAACAGAGGTGCGGTCCTGTTGCCATTCCTGTTTGACCAACATATCCAATAACCTGTCCCTGCTCCACTTCGGCACCACGTCGAATTCCTTCTGCAAAACCATTTAAATGCAGATATGCAGTTCTATAGGTGTTGTTATGTCTAATCTGCACAATGTTCCCATTATTTCCACGGCGCTGAGCTTCTGTTACTACCCCATCTCCTACTGCAAGAACCGGAGTACCTGTTGGAGCGGCATAATCAGTACCATGATGTGGCCTGTTGGTTTTCAATACCGGATGAAATCGATTTTGAGAAAACCCGGAGCTGACTCGTTGGCTATATCGGAAAGGGGCTCTTAAAAGCTCTCTCTGAAGGCTTTTACCCTCCTCATCAAAATATCCTATCCGTTCTCCATTTTCGAAAAAATAGGCTCTATACGTCTCCCCTCGATGTTGAAATTCAGCAGCTTTTACATCTCCAACACCAAGATAGGTATCACCGGCATACAAATCTTCGTATATAACTTTGTAATGGTCTCCACTTTGGAGACGGAAAAAATCAATTTCCCACGCATAAATTTCAGCCATTTTATTGGCCAATGAGCGTGTTCCACCTTCATTCAGCACGGTTTGATAGAGTGAGTTTTGAACCACTCCGGCTGTCTCCCTCTCTCGTACCTCTATTGGAACTCTACCTTGCTCAATTTCTACTTCATCTTTCAAGTGAATAGTTGTGTATTCCAAACCACTTCGTTGCCATACAAATGATCTTGGCTCTTCATTTTCATCAAAATAGATGCGATAATTTTGCCCAGGCCTCATTCTGTTTAGATTTACCACGCCGTCTGCTTTTTGCTGTACATTATATATATCGCGTGGTGAAAGTCCGTGTCGACTTAATATGATGTAGAGACTCTCGTTCCTTTTTACCTCTTCTTCAATAAAATCGTATCTGTCCTCGATGAATCCGTAGGTATCCATTGCAGGTACCGGTTCAATCTCTACAAGCTGCTCAATATTAATGAGCTCATGTTGAATATCATCCTCTCCGAACTTGTTTAGACCTGCAAAAACTATTAATACTGCTAAAAAGAAAACACCTATGCCTAGTACTTTATTCATAGTGAGCCGTGCTATACTACTTTATTATAACCTAAAATTTACTATCCGGGATAAAATACTGCATTCAGTATGATTATCATAATTTAAGACCGCACAATATTTTACAGTATTACCGAAATTATATTACCTTTTGGCTGTTATTACCACAGTTTCAGAACTTACAACGTTTCATTTCTTATCTACTTTAACTTTAATGATCAAAAAGTTGGGATTTTCACTCTTTAGAGGGCCCTTAGCAGTCATACTTTTGCTATTTCTATTCAGCTCAACAGCAGTAGGCCAACAAGTTCAAACTTATACCGATAAAGACACTCTTCGTGTTGGGGACAGGTTTACCTACTCCATCGTTTTGTCGGGTGATTACACATTGCTAGAATATCCCGATGAACCGCATTTCCCTGATGATATTGAATTACTGAACCGTCAAAGGTTTCAACTGTCTGAGGTGCGTGACAGCCTGGTTTATAATCTCCAGTTTTTTGGGGTTGAAAATATGATCATCCCCGAAAACGAGCTTCGTCTACAAACCGCTGAAGGTGACACATTGCTTTACACTTCAGAAATCCCTCTCGTTTTTCAATCAACCCTTGCTGAAGATGATGAGGAGTTTCGCCCATTCAAACCTATTTTTGATTTTGCCCGAGCCCTATGGCCCTATATTTTAGGCGGTTTACTATTACTTATTGCAGGGTGGTATCTCTACAAATACTGGAAGCGTAAACAGGCCGAAGCGAATACTCCAAAACCGGTATTTAAACGAGAGCCGTTCATCAACCCAATGCTGGAGCTCAAAAAAGACATGACGGAGGTTAAAGCTCTCACTCCCTGCCGAACTGAAGAGGATTTCGACAGATTTTATGTAAAACTGGGCGACACAATTCGTGCATACATTAAACGGGTTTATCAATTTCCGGCTCTAGAAATGACCTCAAGTGAAATCATTCGGGAGCTACAAAAAGAGAGAGCCAACAGCGACCTTATAAAGGCGACAAAAAAGGTTCTTTTTGAAGCAGATATGGTAAAATTCGCAAACTTCACCCCGGATAATGAACAGACAACTGATGCGTTACATACCGCAGATAATTTTGTACATACGGCGGAAACAGTAGATCGCGAAAAAATAGATTACATGGAATTTAAGCATGATGAACGCCAAGAAGAACGGCTACAGGCGTTTAAAGAGAAACATATCACGCCGAAAAACAAGGAAAATTCATGAGTTGGGCAAACCCTGAGTATTTTTGGCTTTTATTATTCCTTCCCATTTTTGTCGGATACGTGGCGTGGAAACTATTTTTCCGTAAGCAGCCTTCTTTCACATTTTCATCCACGGCCGCTCTGAAAAATCTACCCGGCAACTATAAAGCGTGGTTGGTTTACCTCACTCCATTGCTGTACGTAGCGGCATTTGGGTTGATTGTTGTTGCCATGGCGAGGCCACAGCTTCAAAACACAACGGTTGAACAGCATACCGAAGGTATCGATATTATGCTGAGTATTGACATTTCCACATCGATGAAGGCAGAAGATTTTGAACCCAACAGAATGCTCGCCGCCAAAGAGATTGCCGGAGATTTCATCAATAATCGGCGTTCTGATCGTATCGGCTTAAATGTTTTTGCCCGGGAAAGCTTCACCGTATGCCCCCCAACGGTAGATCACAGGCTCGCTCTTCAGCTTCTCGACACCATTGATATGGGAATGGTTCGTGATGGTACCGCCATCGGCGTTGGATTGGCGACAGCGGTAAACCGGCTTCGTAACAGCGAAGCAGAAAGCAAAGTCATAATTCTGTTGACAGACGGAATGAACAACGCCGGAGAAGTGGACCCGATAACTGCCGGAGAAATTGCCGCTTCCCAAGGAATTACTGTATATACCATGGGAATCGGAACCCGGGGAACAGCCCCCTACCCTGTAGATGACCCCGTATTTGGCCGTCGCTACCAAAACGTTTCGGTAGATATTGATGAGGAGATGCTGCAACAAATTGCAGATATGACCGGTGGAAAATATTTCCGCGCTACAGATAACCGAGAGATGATAGAAATTTATGAGGAGATCGACCGGCTCGAAACCACCGAAATTGAGGAGATTGTCTACCGTGATTACGAAGATCGATACATGAACTATCTGCTCAGCGGAGTCCTGCTATTTATCGCCGGATTTCTGAATGAACGTTTATTTACCCGCTCGCCTTTATTCCACAGCTGACAGCACAATTTTGTATCTTTCTACGCTAAAAATTTCACGCTTTTATAGTTAATTCCGTATTTGTTTATGATTGATTCGATCCGTTCGGCGGTGACCGGCAGTTTACCCATACAAGAAGTTTCTTCGTTATTAAGCGATCGAAAAAACATCCACCTGGATGATTTTACCGGCTCTTCCCAGGTTTTCCTTCTACAAAAACTATTAACGCAGCTCCCATATTTATTGGTGGTAGCACGCGATCACGAAAAAGCTGTAGCCATCGCATCTGATTTTGAACAGCTCGGTACCGAAGATGTTCACCTGTTCCCTCCAACCGGTCAAAAACCGTACGACGACCAAAAAATTGTAGACTCCTCCATTCTCGTGCAGCGGTCTGAAGTTCTGGAACAGATTCAAACCGGTAAATCCGGCGTCATCGTTACCTCCGTGGATGCGCTTATTGAAAAAGTTGTCTCCTCCGAAGAGTTCAATCAATCCTCCATTCAGATCAAAAAAGGGGATGATCGTAGTATAGAATCTCTGTCGAATGCTCTGGTGGAGCAAGGGTACACCTCCGACCGATTTGTTGGATCACCCGGTGAATTTGCCATTCGCGGCGGAATATTCGACATCTTTCCATTTTCCGGCGAGTACCCCGTTCGGATTGAGTTTTTCGGCGATGAGATCGATACAATTCGGGAGTTTGACCCCGATTCGCAGCGCTCCATTTCGTTTTTAAATGATGTACGGCTTGTACCAAACGCCACATTTTCAGGCAACGGCAATAAAGAGAGTATCCTCTCGCATCTGCCCGAAGGATCCGTCATACTTCTGGATGATTCCGATCTGTTAATCGAAAAAATTGAAGATTTTGAAACGAAAGCGCACACCAACTATGAGGAGCTAGAATCGGACAACATACCCTCTCCCGAAACGGCATATCTCCTCACTGAAGAGTGGCGTTCATCAATCCAAAATTTCGGACTGATTACCCAAGGATCATTCAATACTAGTGTAGAGACCACCAAAAGTTTTGCCCTGAACAGCAAACCTCACCCCTCATTTAACGGTAGTTTTAAGGTGCTTCGATCGTTTATTACCGATAAAAGCAGCAGTGGAATTCGAACACTCATACTTTGCAACCACGATAATCAACGGGAGCGGTTTGATGAACTTCTTGGCGAACCGAGTGATGAATTCAATTACTCGCTTGCCGTACAGAGTCTGCATGAAGGGTTTATTCTGCCCGATCAACAGCTGGCCGTATTAACGGACCACCAGATCTTTGACCGGTACCATCGTCCCAAAATTAAGCGGAAACAGGTACGGGGCGGTATATCCCTGAAAGAACTGAAGGATCTGAATGTAGGTGATTACGTAGTCCATGTGGATTACGGAATCGCGAAGTTTGCCGGCTTCAAAAAAATTAAAGTTCGCAAAAATGTACAGGAAGCGGCAGTTCTTCGGTACAAAGATGACTCCATCCTTTATGTAAATGTATCGAGTCTGCACAAGCTGCAGAAATACTCCGGCAAAGAGGGAAAGCAGCCGCGAATTACGAAATTGGGTTCCGGCGAGTGGGCACGGAAAAAGGCCACCACCAAGAAGAAAGTAAAAGACATTGCCCGCGATCTAATTGATCTTTACGCAAAACGAAAAGCTCAGAACGCTTTTGAGTTTAATACCGACAACCAGTGGCAAACAGAGATGGAGGCGCGCTTTGAATTTGAGGAGACGCCCGATCAAATGGAGGCGATAGAAGCCGTTAAGCGGGATATGGAATCATCTCAACCGATGGACCGATTGATTTGCGGAGATGTTGGATTCGGCAAAACCGAGGTGGCACTCCGGGCCGCATTTAAAGCCGTGATGGATCAGAAACAGGTCGCCGTATTGGTGCCAACCACCATTTTGGCAGATCAGCACGCAAAAACTTTCCAAGAGCGGATGAAAGAGTTTCCGGTAGTAGTGGAATCCCTTTCCCGGTTCCGAACAGCTGCCGAGCAAAAACAGGTGATTAAAGATCTGGAAGCCGGAAAAGTTGATGTCTTGATCGGAACACACCGAATTGTCTCTAAAGATGTAAAGTTTAAAGATCTCGGCCTGCTGATAATTGATGAAGAGCAGCGGTTTGGCGTTACAGTTAAAGAGAAACTGAAAAAATTCCGCGCCTCAGTGGATGTTATGACCATGACGGCGACTCCAATTCCCAGAACGCTGCAGTTCTCGCTGATGGGAGCACGCGACCTGAGCATCATCAACACTCCCCCGCCGAACCGACAGCCCGTCTACACTGAAATACACAGTTTTGACCAAGAATTGATTCGGGACGCCATCATTCAGGAGGCTTCGCGCGGTGGCCAGGTATTTTTTATTCATAACCGGGTAAAGGATATCAAAGAGGTTGCCGGTATGATTCGCGATATGGTGCCCGATATTCGTATCCGTTTTGGCCACGGGCAGATGCAGCCGAGCAAATTGGAGAAGATCATTCGTGATTTTTACCAGCATAAATTTGATGTGCTGGTCTCCACCAATATTGTTGAAAACGGTATCGATATATCCAATGCCAATACCATCATTATAAATAACGCAAACAACTTTGGTCTCTCTGAGCTTCACCAGTTAAGAGGGCGCGTGGGACGATCGAACCGAAAGGCATTTTGTTACTTGATCACCCCGGAGGTGCGCAAGTTGTCATCCGATGCCCGTAAGCGGTTAACGGCGCTTGAAGAGTATTCCGATCTCGGCTCCGGCTTTAATATCGCCATGCGCGATCTTGATATTCGTGGTGCCGGCGATATTTTAGGAGCCGAACAGAGTGGATTCATCACCGACATCGGTTTTGAGATGTACACTAAAATACTGGATGATGCAGTCCGTGAGCTCAAAGAGACAGAATTCAGTTCTATGTTTTCAAGCGAACCAAAACCTGTTGATCTACCCGAAACCCAGGTTGAATTCGACTACTCCGCGTACCTCGAAAACAGCTACGTACAAGATAATGTGGAGAGGCTGAACCTCTATCGTAAGCTTTCGGAAGCATCAACACTCGAACAGATTGAAGACTGGACTGCAGAGCTTGAAGATCGCTTTGGCGAGTTGACGGAAAGTGCCGGTTATCTTGTCCTTGCCACAAAAATAAAACTACTCGCCTCTCGGTTGTTGGTTAAAAAAGTAACAATCAGGGCAAACCGAATGTGGTTGCAATTTCCGAAAAGCAGCAGCGAACTGGGAGAACAATTTTATGGATCAGGCTATTTCCAGAAACTTCTAAAAGAGGTAGAAAATATAGAGGGGCACAAATTTGAAGTTGTTCAGAAAAAAGATTCTGTCAGGCTCGTAATCCACAACATTGGAAACCCGGAAGAGGCAGCCGACTACTTAAACCGGCACGAAGCGTTCGAAAATCAACCCGCAGAAGTTCCGGCATGATAGTAGATCTGAAGAAAGCCATATCGCTTATTCGTGACGGAGACGTGGTGGCCATTCCTACAGAAACCGTGTACGGTCTTGCCGGAGACGCGAAAAATGCCCTCGCCGTTCAGAAAATTTTTAATACCAAGGGTCGACCCGCTGATAACCCGCTTATAGTCCATATTTCATCTATCGATCAGCTTCACGACTTTGCCGAATCCATACCCGATGATGCCCTCCAACTGGCCGATAAATTCTGGCCGGGGCCATTAACGTTGATACTAAAACGGAAACCGGCCGTGCTCGATATCGTTACTGCCGGGCTTGATACCGTTGCCATTCGGATGCCCAATCACCCAATTGCACTAAAATTGATCCAGAAAACAGGTCCGGTAACCGCTCCAAGTGCCAATCGCTCGGGGAAGCCCAGCCCTACAAATCCGGAGCATATCAAACAGGATTACGGTACAAATTTACCGATACTTGATGGTGGAAAAACCGATGTGGGAATTGAATCCACGGTATTAGATCTTTCTGAACTGCCGTATAGAATATTACGTCCTGGGGTAATTTCAAAAGAAGAGCTATCAACATTTTTGGGACAACCGATTGAGAGAGAAACGGCAAACAGGAAAAGCCCCGGGACACGCCATACCCACTATAAACCGACTGCATCTGTTAAATGGCTTGATGAACGTCAAAGCATCATCAAAAGCCATAAAACCTTCTACATCCTCCATCACAAAGAGTTCGCCAACCTTCCCGAAAATGCCATTCACTTTCGGGAAAATTACCAAGAGTTCGCCCGTCTGCTCTACGATCTTTACAGAACCGCTGATCAAAAGGGATTCTCCCAAATTTTGATCGAACCTTTTACAAATTCTCCCTCCCACCCTTTGATTGATGCAATTATTAACAGGATACAACACTCTGTTAATAAATAACTTAGGCGAAATCTTTATACAGTTTAAAAAATTCTCGATATAGACTGAACGATTATTTCTCGTTAGGCTGTTTAACCTATCGTGTAAGTGAATGCACCTACACTATTCGATTAGAATCCAAACCCCAATTAAATTATAATTATTATGAATTTTCATAAGACTATTCTAAACAAGTCATTTCTGTTTTTAGCGATTCCGCTAATGGCTATGTTTACTATCACAGCCTGTAGCGATGATACTAGTGTTGACCCTCCACCCCCAGCTGAAGACGAACTAAACATTGTTGAAACAGCACAAGAGGATGGAAATTTTTCTATTCTACTTCAAATTGCTGAAGATTTAGGTTTAGCTGAAACATTAGCCAATGACGAGCTTACCGTGTTCGCCCCAACCGATGATGCATTTGGCAATTTGCCGGATGGTATTTTAGATGAGTTAACTGATGAACAGCTGACGACAATTCTAACTTATCACCTACTTGAAGGAACCGTTTCATCTGGAGATATCGGTTCTCAGCAGGATGCTGAAACGCTCCAAGGTGAGTTATTACTTCTACAACGAGAAGGTGATTCCGTAACTATTAATGGATTTTCGAGTGTTGTAGCTGCCGATGTAACAGCATCAAATGGTGTTATTCATGCAGTGGATGAAGTACTCCTACCGTCAGAAATTCGTATTGCTCTTGAGCAGCCTAATCTGATCGATTTCGCCAGCCAGGCAGAAGGATTTGATGTACTTCTCGGCGCTATTGAAGCGACCGGTTTAACAACTACACTACAATTTTTAGGCCCATTCACGGCATTTGCGCCATCTGATGAAGCTTTTGACGGAGTGGATGTAGAGTCCCTTTCAGAAGAGCAGCTTGCTGAAATTTTAACCTATCACGTTATCGATGGTGAAGTTGCTTCAGGCGATTTAGAACCAACAAATACTGTAGCTTCGCTACAAGGTGATAACCTCTTTATTACAGCAGAAGATGGTGAAGTAGTTATAAATGGATCTGCCTCTGTTGTACTTCCCGATAATGACGACCCAACAAACGGAACGATACACGTTATTGACGAGGTCTTATTCCCGGACAGTTACGGTAATGTAGTTGAGAACGCAGTGAAACGATATCAGCTTACAACACTCGTAAGCCTCGTTTCTGACCAAGGTTTGGTTGAAACTCTGTCTGATGCTGACGCCGAGTACACCGTGTTTGCCCCAACTAATGAAGCTTTTGACGCAATTAGTGAAGTACTGGCAGGCTTAAGTGATGAAGAGGTAACTAATACCCTTCTGTACCATGTGCTTGATGCTGTATTTTTAGCTGATGA
Organism: Balneolaceae bacterium; assembly: GCA_007129085.1. Classification (GTDB taxonomy): domain Bacteria; phylum Bacteroidota; class Rhodothermia; order Balneolales; family Balneolaceae; genus SW132. The sequence goes on from SKWF01000235.1 coordinate 25,203, forward strand.
TCTCGGTGAAAGTCAACGTGTAGAAACATTGAATGCCGGTGAAGAGATTCTCATTGAAGTTGCCGATGGAATTGTGACAATTAATGGCGAAGCCGAAGTTACGGTAGCTGATGTGGAAGGAACCAATGGTGTAATACACATTATTGATGCCGTTCTTATCCCTGAAGAACTCGGAGGCGGTGCCCCTGATGAAGAAGAGGTAAGTGCATCAATCACAATTGAAAACCAAGGTTCAGAAGCTTGGGTTATAAACGAAATCGATGGTGATGGTGCCAGTGGCGAAACTGGTGAAGAAAACACTACACTTACACTTGAAGAAGATCTTCGATTCACTGTAGAAAACCTCGGTTCAGGCGGCCACCCATTCCAACTTCGTGATAGTGATGGTGAAGTACTTATTGCTGCTGCCGAAAATGGAGAATTGCAAGACTATGAAGATGCCAACGTTGTTATAGAAGACGATGGTAGATTTATAACGTTTACCCTTACCGGAGAGCTGGCTAATCGTGTAGCTACATATAATTGCGAACCCCATGCAGCAATGGAAGGCGATCTAACCGTAGGTTAGTAATAGCTTAATATATTGCCTATTCATATTTTATAAACAGCCTCTTCGGAGGCTGTTTTTATTTCAGCTTTGTAACAAACACTTCTGCATGTATAAAATTAAAAACTGAAATTAAAATTGTTCTATCTGAAACGATTTCTTTATTTAGGACTGTTCTAAAGATATACCTGACAATACCTTAATCAATCAAGAGCACTGCTCTTGTCAATTTTAATAAACCAACATCCCTATGCTACAAAGACTGACTATTTTAATAACGGCTCTAATATTCGGGCTATTTATGTTCACAGCCTGTGATGATGATACATCTGTAGATCCTACACCACCTGAAGAAGAGGCAAATATTGCAGAAACTGCTGAGGAAGATGGCAATTTCACAATTCTGCTTGACCTGGCAGAAGAAGCCGGTATTGCTGATGTGTTGGCAAATGATGAGTTAACTGTTTTCGCACCCACAGACGATGCATTTAATAATCTCCCAGACGGTGTGCTCGATGGATTAGACGCCGCTCAACTCATTCAGATTCTTGAATTTCACCTTGTAGAAGGAACCGTAGCATCGGGTGACATTGCTGAGCAACAAGATACAGAGTCCGTTCAGGGAGAACTACTACTTCTCCAGAACGACGGCAGCGATGTTGTGGTAAATGGTTCAGCCAATGTAATTAATGCAAATATCGAAGCGTCCAACGGTATGATTCACGCCATTGACGAAGTGTTATTACCATCACAAATTCGTTTGGCACTTGAGCAACCAAACTTTATTGATGTTGCACTTGCCAGCGAAGGTGATTTTGATATACTTCTCGGAGCGCTTGAACAAGCCGGCCTGATTACAACTTTACAGTTTCTGGGCCCATTTACCGGTTTTGCTCCTTCTGATGAAGCATTCCAAAAAATAGACACAGACGAACTCGATGGCGAACAATTATTAGATGTACTTCTCTACCATGTAACGGAAGAAGGTGTTTTTCAATCCGGTGATCTTGAAGCATCTCAACGAGTCGTTATGATGAACGGTGATGAACTTCTCATCACAGCCGGAGAAGATGGCGTATTCCTTAACGAAATTGCCCAGGTAGTTCTTCCGGATAATCCCGCTACAAACGGTGTAATTCACGTGATTGACCAGGTGCTTATGCCTGAATCACTCGGCGGTGGTGCTCCAGCAGAATAACACGTATCTAAATTGTTAAAATTTAAAGGCGTCCCTAATCCGGACGCCTTTTTTATTTCGAGCTGATGTTAAAACTGCCCCATGACAATGGTTAGCTATATCTCTATTTTTACTTCATAATTTCTCATCTAATTTCTCAATTCGTGGATCAACCAACGTTTCAATCGATAGAAAAAGCGGCCGAACGTATTTCAAACTATACCAACAAAACCCCGGCTCTCTCCTCTTCATCCATCAATAACATGGTTGGCGGAGAGCTCTTTTTTAAGTGCGAAAACTTCCAAAAGGTAGGCGCTTTTAAATTTCGCGGCGGTTGTAATGCTGTTTTTTCTCTTTCTGATGAACAAGCTGCAAAAGGCGTTGCCACTCACTCATCTGGTAATCATGCACAAGCCATAGCCTTGGCTGCAAAATTACGGGATATTCCCGCTTATATTGTGATGCCGGAAAACGCCCCCAAAGTTAAAGTTGCCGCCGTAGAAGAGTATGGTGCAGAAATTACATTTAGTGATTCCAATCAAAAGTCGCGCGAGGAGACACTCCGCCGGGTGACCGAAAAAACAGGTGCACACTTCATCCATCCGTACGACAACAACGATGTTATTGCCGGGCAAGGCACCGCAGCCATGGAGCTAATTTCGCAAGTGTCCGATCTCGATATCATTATTACACCTGTGGGCGGTGGCGGACTGCTAAGCGGAACAGCAATTGCCACCAAACATCTTAAGCCCAAGATCCAAGTAATTGGCGCAGAACCGGAGCTGGCTGATGATGCCTACCGATCATTTAAAAAAGGAGAGCGAATTCCACTGGAATCAACAACAACCATTGCAGACGGACTCAGAACATCGCTAAGCGATCGTACCTTCTCTATCATCCACTCCCTGGTTGATGATATCGTAACCGTTCCGGAAGAATCAATCATCCGGGATATGCGCAGGGTTTGGGAGCGAATGAAAATCATTATCGAACCCTCCTGCGCCGTACCCGTCTCTGCCGTTTTTGATAAAAAAATAGACGTAGCCGGAAAAAAAGTGGGGATTATCATTACGGGAGGAAATGTGGACCTGTCGAATTTACCTTGGTAGATCGAATGTTGAGTATTTCAAAAATTCTGTTTTTAGTCACAGCAAACCTGTAGTTTAAGTCCATAAAAAATAACCATCGAGACCGCACGTTTTAAAGCTCAGCTCGATCGATAATCTTCTTATATTATCTAAGGAGAAGTCTTATTCCGGCCGGTTGAGAGAAATAATGGGCGTCCAAAAAGGGCGTCATCCCGCACTTGTTGCGCTCATCTTTTGAACGCGCCAGCGAAATCTCCTATCCTTATAAAGGCAGGAGATGCCGGATCAGGGTCCGGCATGACGGAATTGATGATGGGTGTCCTTCTTGTCCACCAATTTTGGACAGCTTCATTTTTATGACCTTAATCATACAATCAAAATCAGGTTTTAGAATCTTATTATTTAAATCAAAGAGTACTGCTATCAAACATTTAGCCTTTATTACTGTTTTTATAGGGTTGTTTGCTGTCGCCACAAACCAAACGGAAGCTCAAATTAATACCTCTGCAGAACTGTCCGGAATTATAAACAGTGGTGAACAGACACCATTCTGGCTACAATCAAACCGAAATGGAATTTATGGTACCGGTGGAAGCCAGCTTATGGGCCGATTCCAGGTTCATGGATCAGAAGATTTTACCGATACAGTTAAACTGTTCTACGGTGGCGATCTGATCACCCGAGCAGGTGATTCATCTACCGCTTTTTTTAATCAAGGATATCTGAAACTGCAGGCGTATAATATTGAATTAGCTGCCGGAAGATTTCAGCACCGTTCTCCAATCCATAATGAAAATCTGAGCCTTGGTTCTTTGGGCGTCAGCGGTAATTCAACACCTGTGCCACAGGTTCGGCTGGGAACTGTAGATTGGGTCTCAATCCCGTTTACTCAAGATTTTATTCAGCTACGAGGGCATTTTTCCCACGGCTGGCTGGGAAGTAATAGATCAACCGATGACGTGCTTTATCACGAAAAAGTTGGTCACGCACGTTTCGGGGGCAGTCTGCCGATCAATCTATATGGTGGTTTAGCCCACTATGCCAAATGGGGAGGAAATAATAATCCACGATTTGGCGACCTACCGGCAAATGGTCGCGATTTTTGGCGCGTATTTTTTGCCACCGGCGGAGATGATTCGGCTCCTCCCGGCGAAGAAGATTATATGCTTGGCGATCACCTTGGCGCATGGGATTTTGGTTTTTTTGCTGATATCGGAGAGATAGAAATTAAGGGGTATCGGCAATTTCCGTTGGAAACAAAAGACAATCTAAAGCTTAAGTCTCTACAAGATGCCCTCACCGGAATTTCCATTACTATTCCGGAATCGATGGATTTTCCCATAACAGAAATCCTGTACGAGCACTTATATACTAAATGGCAGGATGGTCCTCCTCGTGAAAACGTAGTGGATGGCGTGCCATGCAGTGAACTGCCTCCCGATACATGCCGGGATGAACAGATGGGTAATGAGGATTACTACAACCATACCATCTACCTGACCGGCTGGACGTATGAACGCCGAACGATAGGCAACCCGCTTTTTACACCTCGGGCTGATAACCAGGGAGTCAACAACAATCGTATTGTGGGCCATCATGTTGGTATATCATCCCAATTCAATGATATACAATTAACTACAAGAGCAACGTATAGCCGTAATTACGGTACCTATCGCCACCCTTTTGATTCCCCGAAAAACCAGTGGTCGTTTTCTACGGGAGTTGAGGCGCCATTCAGCTACAATGGGCATCAATTCTCATTTTTAACCGAAGCTGCCTACGACAACGGCTCTCTTGTTGGAGATCAATTCGGCCTGCTCCTCGGACTGCGCTGGATGAACTGACTCAAATTACTGCAAAGATTTTCGGAGTCATAAGCATTACTTGATATTAAATCTCGCTATATTTACGAGTTAAAGATCAACCTATATAACTGCTATGAAACGAATTCTAACTCCGGCGATGATGCTCCTCATTTTTATGAGCTGCACATCATACAATCAATCATCATCTGATACTGAAAATTCACAAGACAGAAGTACAACTATGACAGAAACTGATAATCCATTTTTTGAGGCAAGCCCGCTTCCTTTCGAAGCTCCCGATTTTACTGTTATCGAGGAAAAGCACTATCTGCCCGCTTTTGAACGCGGCATGGAGGTGCAGCTCCGCGAGATTGAACAGATTGCATCCAATCCCGATGAGCCTACGTTTGAAAATACCATCGTAGCCATTGAAAAAAGCGGTGAAATTTTGAGCAGGGTTCAGAGCGTATTTTTTAATATGACATCCTCTACCACAAACGATAAAATTCAGGAAATACAGTCGGAAGTTTCACCTAAACTGGCCGCCCATTCCGATGATATTCTGCTCAACGATCAGCTTTTTGAACGAGTGAAAATACTTTACGATCAAAAGGATGAACTCGATTTAGATTCTGAATCAAAACGGGTGCTTGAAAAACATTTTGAACGGTTTGAACGAGCCGGTGCATTGTTAAGTGAAGAAGATCAAGCAAGAGTTCGAGAGATCAACTCCAGGCTCTCATCTTTAAGCACAGAATTTCAGGAAAATCTGCTAGAAATCACTCGCGAACGAGCTGTGATTGTTGAAAACAGAGATGAACTTGAAGGGTTAAGTTCATCACGCATAAGAGCGGCACAAGAAGCTGCTGAAGAGCGTGGATATGAAGAGAAATACCTGTTATCAATTACCAATACCACTCGGCAACCGGTCTTATCAAGCCTCGACAATCGTGAAATGAGACAGAGAGTTTGGGAGGCGTCATCATACCGGGGATTGGGTGAAAACGGTGGGATTGATAACCGTCCACTCGTGCTCGAGATGGCAAAATTGCGTGCTGAACGTTCCGAAATTTTGGGGTTCTCTAACTATGCGGAGTATGCCCTGCAGCCGCAAATGGCCCAAACCCCGGATGCAGCGCTCGAGATTTTAACCGATTTGATACCGGCCGTAAAGGAGAATTCTGATGAAGAGGCACAAGCTCTTACCGAAATGATGAATCGGGATGGAATTGAGGGCGAACTTCAACCCTGGGATTGGGAGTATTATGCCGAAAAAGTCCGTGCTGAAAAGTATGATATCGATGACGATGAGGTGCGACCCTATTTTGAACTGAATCGTGTTTTGGAAGATGGCGTATTCTATACCATGGAGCGTCTATTCGGAATCACATTCGAACAGAGGGATGACATTCCGGTTTACCACGATGATGTAATCGTTTGGAATGTGTTTGATGAAGACGGTTCTCAAATTGGGCTTTTCTATGGAGATTTCTTCGCTCGCGATTCAAAGCGTGGCGGTTCATGGATGAGCTCATTTGTATCGCAGTCTCACCTTCTGGATCAAAAACCGGTAATACTGAATGTACTGAATATCGAGAAGCCTGCTTCCGGTGAACCTGCACTTATCAGTTTTAGCAATGTAA